>JAYUEJ010000001.1:0-8330 GCA_043739265.1 Rhodopila sp.
GCGTTCTTCGGCTGGATATCCATCAGCGCGAGCCAGCCCGATACGACGCCGGTGGTGACCGGGCGGACGGCCCAAACCATTGGATCGTGCAGCGACGCCAGCTCCATCACCTGGCGTCCCATCGCTTCGGCTGACGCGAAGGGACCGGTCCCGAGGTAGGTCCAGGTTTCGTCGGCACCCAAGGCGGCCTGCCACAGCTCAGGGACATGGCGGCGATGCAAAGGCTCCAGGGTCACGTATTGGCCGCGCAGGGGCATGCGGGCAGGGAGGGGCCGAGGGGTCGTATCGACCTCCGGCCCGATCGGCGGGGGCATGGTTGCATCCTTGGTTTCGTCGGCTACGGTGGCCCCAGTGGCGGCTGCCGACAAGCCGTCGCCTCCCGAACCGGTTGTTCGGGTGTCACATTTCGATAAGGGATCCCAAATGTTTCACAGAGTTCTTCTCGCCGCCGTTTTGAGTACGGCGTTCATCTCGGCGGCTTCGGCCGAGACGGTCAGCTATGCCGCCAAATTGTCCGGGGCCAAAGAGGTTCCCAAGGTTGACAGTAAAGGCACCGGCAAACTGGATGCAACGTTCGACACAACAACCAAGGTGTTCAAATACACGCTGACATTCGACGGCCTGAGCGGCCCGGCCACGGCCGCCCATATCCATGGTCCGGCGAAAAAGACCGAAAACGCGGGCGTCGTGGCGCCGTTGGGTGAGAAAAGCCCGACCAGCCCGGTGACCGGCATGGTCACGCTGACCGACGATCAGGCCAAGGCACTGAAAGAGACCAAGCTGTATGTGAACGTGCATACGGCGGCCAATGCCGGCGGTGAAATCCGTGGGCCGATCTATCATTCCGGCCACAAGACGCCGGCCGCCGCGAAGGCCGCCGCCGCACCCGCCGCCTCTGGCTCTACCAAACCGATGACCGCCCCCGCCGGCAAGTAATCCGGCAAAGCGCGCCGTTCGGACGATTGTGCCGGGCGGCGCGTGTGTCTCACCACTCTGGCGAAATCCTGCAGTTTCCCGTTATGCTGATGCGATGACGTCCGCCGAATGGACGCAATCAGGAGGAAATGCATGATCCGTCGCCGGCATCTGATTCAGGCGTCCGCCGCTGTTCTCGCCGCGCCCGCTATCGTTGAGCGGGCCAATGCCCAGTCGGCGTTCGACTGGAAACAGGCCAAGGGCCAGAGCATCGAGGTGAATTTCCAGTTGTCGCCGCGCGGCACGCTGGCCAAAAGTTCGATGCCCAAATTCGAGGAACTGACCGGCATCAAGGTTGGGTTCGAGCAGATCCCCGAGCAGCAGCAGCGGCCGAAAGTGGCGATGGAGATGGCGACGGGGCATCCCAGTTTCGACGTGGTGAACGTCGGCATGCATGTCCAGAAGCGCCTGATCGAGCGGGCCAACTGGATGGAGGACCTGCGTCCTTATATCGCCGACAAAAGCCTGACCAACCCCGACTTCGACCTGGGCGACTTCAGCAAACCGTCGATGGCGGTGGCGACGGGCAGTGACGGCAAGATCAACGTGCTGCCGTCCAACCAGGATCTGTTCATCCTGTTCTACAACAAGGAATTGCTGGCGGAAAAAGGCTTCAAGGCGCCGCCGAAGACCTACGATGAGATGATGACGATGGCGCACGCGCTGACCGACCCGGCAAAGGGCGTTTACGGTTTCGTGGGACGCGGCCTGAAGAACGCCAACGTCGTGCTGTTTGACAATATCCTTCTTGGCTGGGACCAGGAGACGGTTTCGCCGGACGGCAAGAAACTGCTGACCGACACGCCGGCCGCGATCGAAGCCGCTACGTGGTACCAGAAGATCATGAAGGAATGTGGTCCTCCGGGCAATATTGGTTTCAACTGGAACGAGTGCCAGACGACGTTCATGCAGGGCCGAGCGGCGATGTGGTGGGACGGGATCGGGTTCTCGGCGCCGCTGCTGGACAAGACGAAGTCGAAGATCGTCGATAAGGTCGGGTTTGCCCCGGTTCCGGCCGGGCCGAAAGCGCATAACTGCGCGACGTTTATCGAAGGGATCGGGATTCCCGCGGCGGGCTCGGCGAAGAACAAGAAGGCGGCGTGGCTGTTTCTGCAATGGATCACCGGCAAGGAAGAACAGGGCGAAGTTCTTCGCACCGGATCGGGCACCCCTGCCCGATTGTCCGTCTATGCCCGGAATGACATCGTATCGAATAGCACGTTCCCGAAGGAGTGGTTCGAGACGACGGGGATTAGTTTGAAGATCGCACGATCCGGGCTGCCGGTGATCGTTCCGGTTACCGAATTCCGAGACAATATCGGGGTGGGGTTGACGAACATCGTGGGTGGGGCCGATCCGGCGACGGAGCTGAAAAAGGCGACGGCGGCGTTTCAACCGGTGCTGGACAAGTCTAACGAGGCCTGAGGGTACGGTAGGACGTTGATGCGCTTCGGGCCGATTTTGTGGCTCGGGGCGCTTTGGCGCTTGATATGCCGGCCACTCTTTCCGCCACGCGGCGCGCGAAAGCCGCTGTAGGTCGAATGTGCAGTCACTTGCCATCTGCATTCACCAGCGCCGGGTTCGACGGGTGATTGCCTTAAATATCTATCAGCCATTGACAGAATATTATTCTATATAAATGCGTATATGCCATATGTCGTTAGCGACTCTGACAGATGCCACGCCGATCAATGGCTCCGCGGCGTCGTATGCCGCGGTTGGCGTGTGAGCCAGAGCGCAAGCCAACCGACCCCGGACGCACCGATTCCGATCATAGGCAGGACAAGCCAGTATGCCTCAAAGCTCATGTGCGAAGCCTTCCCAGGATAACTTGAGCCATCGCGATAAGGTCAGCACCGAGTATGCATCAAAGCTCGATATGGTGCCAGTCACCAACGGTGCCATTGATTACGGGCGCGACAATTCCAGCGAGGGCGGACCCCACGCCGAGGTTGTTGATTGCCGTCGCGATCAACTGGATGCGTGCGTTGTGGACGGTGTGCAAATGTCTGCTTTCTTCCCTGGCGGGCTTTGATTTCCATTGTCCCGATTTTCGGTCGGGCTCACCTGTCCTTCGTCCGCGAACGCAGCCCCCTAAAACGGCATCAAAATATCCATCATCTGCTGCCCCCAACGCGCCCGCTGCAAATCCGTCAGTTGCCCGCGACCACCATACGCGATGCGCGCCTCCGCCATGCGGTCGTGCAGCACGGTGTTGTCGGATGCGATATCCTGCGGCCGGATCACGCCGGTCACGCGGAGTTCGCGCAGTTCGCTGCTGACCATGAACTCCTGCGATGCCGCCACGACCAGATTGCCGTTGGGCAGGACCTGGGTGACGATGCCGGCGAGCCGCAGCGTCACCGCCTCGGTGCGCTGGATTTGTCCGGTGCCGGTGTTGGTGTTGCTGCTGGCGGCGGAGATCAAAGTGGCCGGATTGATCGCTTTCGGAAGTATTGCCTCCAGGCCGAAGAAATTCGGCAGGCCGCCGGATTCAGCGCTGGTGCGCGCCGCCGAAGTCACATTCTTCAGGTTGGCGGCGTCGTTCATCTTGACCAGAACGGTAACGATATCGCCCACCTGAGCCGCCCGCTGGTCCTTGAAGAACGCTCGGGAACCCGCCCGCCAAAGCGCGTTCGCCTCATTCGGCGACGGCTGCCGGGACGGCATCGGCATGGAGACCGGCCGCCATTTCGGGTCCTTCGTCGGGTCTTCGATGGGGGTCATTTTCGGATCGCGCCCGACTTCGGACAGGCGGCTGAGCGTGCCGCATCCGGCCAGCGACAGGACCATGATCGCCAGCCACGGTTTCATCGTGCAC
The DNA here is from genome assembly GCA_043739265.1 of Rhodopila sp. GTDB lineage: Bacteria > Pseudomonadota > Alphaproteobacteria > Acetobacterales > Acetobacteraceae > Rhodopila. Next base: position 3,797 of record JAYUEJ010000001.1, read on the forward strand.
CCAACGGACGGTCGAAGCGCGCGGGGGCGGTGGCCAGCGCGGGTGGTGCGTCCGCGGTGACCCGCACCTGTCCCGGACCGACGACCCGGGCGAACAGGAACGCCCGGGAATTCAGGTTTTGCACGCGGATATTCTCGCCTTCGACGCCGTCATCCAGGGCGGTCGCCTGACCGGTCAACGACAGACCGGACGATGACAGCTCAATCCGGACGATCGATCCGCGTTGCACCAGGGATGGCCGGATCAGATCGACCAGACGCAGCGGCTGTCCGGCCGCGACCGGGCGGCGAAGTTGCATCCCTATAATCTGGTCCGGGGTCTTGGCGAACTCGTTTTGCAGCAGCGCCGTCTTTACCCGCGCGATACGGACGTCGTCGGCGCGCAGCACCGTCTCCGGCAGCAATCGTGTCAGGGCCACCGGGGCCTCCACCATGGCCTCGGCACGGCCGCTGACCCTGGTGTCGATCGGATTCATATTCTCCCCGGTGATGCTCAGTTTGGCGGTGAATCGCCCGGTGTTGCTGTCGTATTCGAGTTGGGCGACGGTGGAGGCCGAAACCGCCTCGACCGGGATCAGCGGCGCGGTGAATCCCGACAGCTCGATATCGACATCCTCGGGGGCTCCGGTCGCGGTGATGGCGACGCGGACGGCGTCGATCGCTTCTTCTTTCCGCATGGGACGGCCGGGCCATTCCAACACCGCACGATCCGCGCGAGAAACGGATCGCCAGGCGACGTTGTATTGCCGGGCGATCGCGTTCAGTTGGGCGGCTTCGACGATGATGCGGCCGCCTGGTTCGGGGCCAGGCCCGAGGACCCGATCGGCATTCGGACCGGCATCGTCGAACAGGTCTTTCAAAAAGACGTTCGGCCCGTGCAGCGTGGTCATGCTCCGCAACGTCGTCGCTTGCGCCCCGGCGCAGGCGAGTACGGCGACCATAAAAGCCAGAATACGCATCGCGTCACCGCAGGTTGGTCAGGGTGGACATCATCTCGTTGCTGGATGTGATCACCTTGCTGTTCATTTCATAGGCGCGCTGGGCGGTGATGAGATTGGTGATCTCGGTGACCACGTTGACGTTGGAGGTCTCGACGAATCCCTGCATGACCGATCCGAACCCGGCGGTCGCCGGGCTGCCGGTCACGGGCGCGCCGGATGCGGCGGTCTGCACGAACAGGTTGCCGCCCTGGGCATCAAGTCCGGCGTCGTTGGGGAACGAAGCGAGTTGAATCTGGCCGACGGTCTGTGGCGCGGTGGTGTTCGCCAGCGTCACTTGCACCTGACCCGAGGTGTTGATCGTCACGCTGGTCGCCGCCGACGGGATCTGCAATCCCGGTTGAACAGTATAACCGTCGGCGGTCACCAGCGTTCCATCCGCCGCCAAAGCAAGCGTGCCGTCACGCGTATAGGCGGTCTCGCCGGTCGGGGTGGTAACCTGGAAATAACCGTTGCCCTGGATCGCCAGATCCAGGGTGTTCGATGTCTGCTGCAGGTTGCCTTGCTCATTGATCCGATAGATCGCCGCGGTCCTGACCCCCAGGCCCACCTGCGCGCCCGACGGCACCACGGTGCCGCTATCGGAGCTGTTGGCCCCGACCCGGCGCAGATTCTGGTAGATCAGGTCCTGAAATTCGACACGCCGGCGCTTGAACCCGGTCGTTGTCATGTTCGCCATATTGTTGGAAATGACTTCGACGTTGGTCTGCTGGGCCTGCATTCCGGTGCCGGCGATATCGAGCGAACGCATGGGGTGGTCTCCTGTGGCATTTTGTCACGAGCCGCGATGGACGGGCGTTACCGACCCGATCCGGTCGGCAGTAGTTTGTCGATCGTGTTTTGCTGGCGGTCGCCCTCGGCCTGCACAAGTTGAGTGACGAACTGGAATTCTCGCAGCGCGTTCATCATCCGCGTCACTTCCATGACCGGTTGGACGTTGGATTCCTCAATCGCACCCTGAACGATGCCTGGCGAGGCGACCGGTGTGGTGGGTCCGTCCGCTATGAAATTGGTCGCGCCCTCGGCCCGCAGCGTCATCGGGTCGGTTGGCTGGACGACACCGATCTTGCCGACCTGCCCGTTTTCCGTGGACACCGACCCGTCGCCGGCGATCGTCACCCGCGTGTCGGCCGAGGCGATCTGTATCGGCTTGCCGGTCACGTCCAGCACCGCGTTGCCGCTGCTGTCCGCCAGCGTGCCGTCCGGCATCGGGCCGAAGCGGCCATCCCGGGTCAGGCGCGGTCCAGCCTTGGTGCTGACCGTGAAAAAACCGTCGCCAGTCAGCGCAAGGTCGAACGGATTACCGGTATGGCTGATCGAACCCGGCTGAGCCTCCCGGTACGTCGCGCGATCCTGGGTATAGACGATTCCGGTTCGGCCTGGCACCCGAACCGTGTTTGGCTGTTGGTCGATCCAGTCGCTGAACTGCACCCGTTCCGTCCGGAAACCCGGCGTGTTGGCGTTGGCGATATTGTTCGCGGTGATGTCCATTGCCCGCTGCTGCGCCAGCAGGCGTGACGCGGCGAGTGAAGTGGTGATGTCCATGCGGCAATGCCCCAGAGGTCTGGGGATATTCATAGCAAGGCGCATGCCAGACAGGCGGCGGTCACCACGCATTTGAAAACAAAAGGAAACAGAAAAATCGTCGGCGAACCGTCCCCCCGGCAAAATTCTCCGGTCGGCATGAATTGCCATGCCGCCCGTCAACCTTTCGTTAACCCTTGTCTGTCATCGTAGGGGCATGAGTTCTCCACCGCCCAAACCCACACCAGACGAAACCCCCGGCGTATCGGCCAAGCCGGCCGGCAAGGGCAAACTGATCCTGATCGCGGTGCCGGTTGTCCTGCTTATGACCGGCGCCGGCCTGTGGTTCAGCGGGATACTGCCGCATCTGTTGGGTATGGATAAGCATGAGGAACACGCCGAAGAAGCCGCGAGGCCGATGCCGCCCAGCTACGTCGATATTCCCGAATTGGTGGCTAATCTGAACAGCACCTCGCACAAGCCCAGCTATGTGAAGCTGGTCGCGCGGCTGGAGGTTCCGAAAGCCGAGGATGCCGAAAAGGTAAAGGCCGCACTGCCGCGTTTGCAGGACCTGATGCAGACCTATATGCGCGAAATGCGCCCCGAGGAACTCCGCGGTTCCGCCGGAACGTATCGCCTGCGGGAGGAACTTCTGGTCCGCGCCAATGCCGCCGTGGCGCCGGCGAAAGTCAGCGACGTCCTGTTCACCCAGATGTTGGTCCAATGAGCGACACACGCGAACAGTCCGAGGAAAACCTCGCCGCCGCGCCGGGCGCGGAAACCGACGGCGCTGGATCGCTCGATGGGGCGCCGGCGGCCCGCGAGCTCAATCAGGCGGAAATCGATAATCTGCTGGGTTTCGACGACGGTCCGGTGGACGGCGAATCCAGTACGGGCATGCAAAAGATCATCAGCTCCGGCCTCGTATCTTACGAGCGGCTGCCGATGCTGGAAATCGTGTTCGACCGGCTGGTCCGCATCATGTCCACCAGTCTGCGCAATTTCACGTCCGACAACGTCGAGGTGGGGATCGACAACATATTGTCGTTGCGGTTTGGCGATTACCTGAACTCCATCCCGTTGCCCGCCATGCTGGCCGTATTCAAGGCCGAGGAATGGGACAACCACGGCCTGATGGTGATCGATTCCGCGATGATCTACTCGACCGTCGATGTGCTGCTGGGCGGACGGCGCGGCACCGCGACGATGCGGATCGAAGGCCGCCCCTACACAACCATTGAACGCACTTTGGTCGAGCGGCTGATTCAGGTCGTGCTGACCGACCTGTCCACCAGCTTTGACCCGCTTTGCCCGGTCACGTTCCGGTTTGAACGGCTGGAGGTGAACCCGCGGTTTGCCACCATCAGCCGCTTGTCGAACGCCGCCATCCTGGCCCGCTTGCGCATCGACATGGAAGATCGCGGCGGCCGGGTCGAGCTGCTGCTGCCCTACGCCACGCTGGAGCCGGTGCGCGAATTGCTGTTGCAACAATTCATGGGTGAAAAATTCGGCCGTGACTCCATTTGGGAAACCCATCTGGCCGAACAGCTTTGGCACACCGACGTGGAGTTGTCCGTGGTGCTCGATGAGCAGGTCATGCGCCTGTCCGACGTCATCTCTTTGCGACCGGGCCAGCAGCTTTTGCTGAACACCGCGCCGGGCGGCACGGTGTCCGTGCGTTGCGGGTCGGTGGCGTTGTTCGAGGGCCGCATGGGACAGAAGAACAACAACGTGGCGGTCAAGATCGAACGCGAACTCGTTCGCGCTCCGACGCAAGATCGTTTTTAGATTGGTCAACTATTTATTAACATTTGATCGGCACCATGGCTGATATGGAATGGACCCTCGAACTCGTTCTCGTCGCGCTGTTGGGCGCAACCCTGTTTCAGGCGATCCGGTTGGAGCGTGCCCTGGGCATGCTGAAACGCGACCGAGCGTCGCTGGAGCAACTGGTGGTGGGGTTCAATGCGAGTACCCATCAGGCGGAAAGCGGCATTCAGCGTCTGCGCGCGG
>JAYUEJ010000002.1:0-8327 GCA_043739265.1 Rhodopila sp.
TGCGCGAGACCAGTTCCACCTGGAAGCCGCTCATGACGGACGTCACCACGATCAGCGTCGCCACACCCAGCGCGATGCCGACGAGGGAGAAAATGGCGATGATCGAGACAAACCGCTCCCCCTTGCGGGCGCGCAGGTAGCGGCCGGCGACCATGCGTTCAAACGGGCCGAACATGTCAGCCGACCCCGCTTCGAGTCTGCCAATCGGCTGTCGAAGGGTGGATAAGGCGGCTGGTCAACGTCATGCCGGCGCCACCTAACCGATCCGGCTCAGGGCGTCCTCAGGCGTGACCTCCACCCGCTCCCCCGTCGCTCGGCGTTTCAGTTCCACCGTGCCGGCTGCCGCCCCGCGCGGGCCGACTACGATCTGCCACGGGTGCCCCAGCAAATCGGCCTCGGCGAATTTCGCGCCGGCCCGGTCGGTGCGGTCGTCATACAACGCGTCGTCGCCCAGCGCCGCGTAAAGCTGCTCGGACATTGCATCGCAGGCCGCGTCGCCAACTTTCAGATTCAGGATGGTGGCCTTGAATGGAGCAATACTGTCCGGCCAGATAATCCCGGCGTCATCGTGGCTGGCCTCGATCACCGCCCCGACAAGGCGGGACACGCCGATGCCGTAGCTGCCCATCTCCGGATACACCGGCTTGCCATCCGGGCCGGCAACGGTCGCCCCCATCGCCTTGGTGTAATTGGTGCCGAAAAAGAAGATGTGACCGACCTCGATCCCCCTGCCCTCGCGCCTGCGCTCGGGGGCCACCCGATCCCACTGGGCGGTGTCGTGCTTTTCGTCGGTGGCGGCGTAATGAGTGGTCATTTCAGTAAAAAACCGAGCGAGGTCTTCGGGTTTGTCGTGGCTGAAACCGCCGGCGCCGAGGGTGTCGATCTCCTCGAAAGCCGCGTCGTAGTACACCTGGCTTTCGCCGGTGGGGGCCAGGATGATGAATTCGTGGCTCAGATCGCCGCCGATCGGGCCGGTGTCGGCCTCCATCGGGATCGCCTTCAGGCCCATGCGCTGGAAGCTGCGCATATAAGCCAGCATCATCTTGCGATAGCTGGTCACCGCACCGGCATGATCGAGGTCGAACGAATACGCGTCCTTCATCAGGAACTCCCGCCCGCGCATCACGCCGAACCGGGGCCGCACCTCGTCGCGGAATTTCCACTGGATATGGTAAAGGATCCGCGGCAGTTGCCTGTAGCTTTTGACCGACTGACGGAACAGGTCGGTAACCATTTCCTCATTGGTCGGTCCATACAGCATTTCGCGATCGTGGCGATCGGTGATCCGCAGCATCTCCTTGCCGTAAACCTCGTAGCGCCCACTTTCCCGCCATAGCTCCGCCGGCTGGATCGTCGGCATCAGGATTTCCTGCGCCCCGGCGCCATTCTGTTCCTCCCGTACGATGCGCTCGATATTGCGCAGCACACGCAGCCCCAGCGGCAGCCAGGCATAGATGCCGGCCGAGGTCTGACGCACCATCCCCGCCCGCAGCATCAACCTGTGGGAGGCGACCTGCGCCTCATTCGGCGTTTCCTTCAGGGTAGGGATGAAGCCGCTGGACAGACGCATCGCGATCGAATTCCGTTTTCAGTGTCGTAGCCGAGGGTCGTAACGCGTTTGATTGAATCGTGCTACCGGGCTGTTCGGCGACGCTGGCCAGACGGCCGAAGTCATCGGCGGCAGGCGCGATGCCGCAAAAGGTAAAAGAAGCCGCCTTAATTTAGTATTTTGGTGCATTGCACAATAATTATCAGCAATAAAGTTTCCGTTACCGTCGCAAAAAGCAGCAATACAGGGTGACAGGGCGATTAACTTTGGCTAACAAACTCGCGGGTTGCCTACTAACCAGTAAGCAGGCCAGGTTTGGGGAGGAAACGCCATCCGCCCGGCGGGCCGAGGACACAATCCTCCGCCCGCCGAGGTGGGGCAGCGTCGCAAAAAAATCTTAAAAATCAATCGCCTGGGTCGGCAAATATGCCGTGGCGAAAACTGACGGCGTCGCTGGTGATCAGCCAATAGGTGGCGGTCCACAACACGCTCGCGACCAGCGTGGTAGCGATAACCTTCATCATGATCCGCGGCCGCTCCGGTGCGCCACGCCAGCCGCTTTTATCATCCGCCGCTGCGACCGGCCTGGTGCCGATCGGCAGCACCGCGAACAAAGCGGTCCACCAGATGACCGCGAACAGCACGACCCCGGTGAACCAGCCCATCGCGGTTTACACCCGGATCAGATGCACATCGACCATCGGGCGCTTGCCCAATTTACGGCCCAGGGTGCGGCGCAGCGCCGAACGGGCTGCATCCTGTAGCGCGGCATCGTCCCGCCGCAGGTTAGCGGGCAGACTTTGCAGTGAATCGGCGAAATCGGACGCGACGCGGTCGGTTTCCGGATCCTCCGGGTCCAACAGGCCGGGGGCGGTGACCTTCGGCCGGCCGCGCACGTTGCCGGCCTGGTCCACCGCAACGCTGGCGACGACAATGCCGTTGAACAACATCCGGCGGCGGGCGGACATAACCTCGCCCTTCAGCGGCACCAGCCGCGTGCCGTCCAGCACCAATCGCCCGACGGGAGCGCTGTCGGTGATGGCGGGGCGGCCGGGCGACAGCGTGATGATGTCGCCGTCCTCCATCATAAACGGGGTGGAGCCCGCCTCGCGTGCCAGTTCGGCGTGGGCCGACAGATGCCGCCACTCGCCATGCACGGGTATGGAATAGCGCGGCTTCACCAACCGGTACATGCGGCGGAGTTCGTCGCGCGCGGGATGGCCGGAGACATGCACCAGATGGTCGTCGTCGGTCATCAGGCGCACGCCGCGACGCACCAGATTGTCCTGCACGGTGCCAATGGCGCGTTCATTGCCGGGGATCATGCGGGAGGAATAAATAACCGTGTCGCCCTCTCCCAGGGATACCCGGGGATGATCGTCGCGCGCGATGCGTGACAGCGCGCTACGGTCCTCGCCCTGGCTGCCGGTGATCAACATAAGGATGTTGTCGTCGGCGACGTCGTCGATGTCGTCCTCGGTCAGGAACGGCGGCAGTGTCTTCAGGTAGCCACATTCGCGGGCCGCGGCGTCCATATTGCGCAGCGACCGGCCAACGATCGCAACGCTGCGACCGGCATCCCGAGCGGCGAGCGCCACCGATTCCATACGCGCCACGTTGCTGGCGAAGCAGGTCACGGCAACCCGGCCGCGCAGGTCGCGGATCAGTGCGGACAGGCTGCGCCGCACATCCAGTTCGCTGCCCGAATGCCCCTCGACCATCGCATTGGTCGAATCGCACACGATCGCCAGCACGCCTTTTTCGCCGAGTGCGGCCAATGCCGCCTCATCGGTCGGCGAGCCAATCAGCGGGTTGGCGTCCAGTTTCCAGTCGCCGGTATGCAGCACGGTGCCGGCCGGCGTGTCGATCACCAGCGCCTGCGCCTCGGGGATCGAGTGCGCCATGGTGATGAAGCGCAGGGCAAACGGCTTGATGTCGAAACTGCCGCCCGGTGGAATGACAGTCACCTTGACCTGGTTGGTCAGCCCGACCTCACCCAGTTTTCGGCGGAGTACCGCCGCCGCGAACGGCGTACAATAAACCGGGCATTTGAGTCGCGGCCACAGCCACGCCACCGCGCCGATATGGTCCTCATGCGCATGGGTGATCACCAGCCCGACCAGCTTATCTTTGCGGTCGGCGATGAAGCCTGGGTCGGCCATCATAACCTCGACCTCCGGCAGCTCGCTGCCGCCGAAGCCGATGCCGCAATCCACCGCCAGCCATTTTTCCGTGCCTGCCTCGCGCCAGCGGTACAGGTTGAGGTTCATGCCGATTTCGCCCGTCCCGCCCAGTGGCAGGAAGGCCAGTTCGCCTGTTTCAGAGTCCATATTTAAGTGTCGTTCCGTTATTCGTGTTCAATTAGTCATGGTCGATTAGCCGCGTTCTCTCCCGGGGCAATGTGGGCGCAGGGTTGCGCTCCGCCAACATCCGCAGGCCATCCAAAGTCAGATCGGGCTCAATGTGCTCAATCATTAGAGTGCCCTCGGCGAACAAAGGAGCGAGTCCGCCGGTGGCGACGACCTTCATGGGGCCGCCGAATTCAGCTTTTATGCGGGTCAGAAGGCCTTCAATCAGGCCGACATAACCCCAGTACATGCCCGACTGCATCGCCGGGACGGTGGAGCGGCCGATCACCGATTGCGGCCGGCCGATGCCAATGCGCGGCAACCGGGCTGCGGCCTGGTGAAGGGCCTCAAGGGACAGGTTTATGCCGGGGCAGATCACGCCGCCGAGATAGGCACCAGAGGCATCTACCACATCGAAGGTAGTAGCGGTACCGAAATCGACAACGATCATCGGGCCGCCAAAATTCCTGTGCCCGGCCATGGCGTTCAGCAGGCGGTCGGCACCGACCTCGTTCGGGTTGTCGATCTTGATCTCGAATCCCCAGTCGAGCGAGGCGCGGGCGATCAACGGCTCGACATTGAACCAGTCCCGGCAGACGCGGCGCAAATGATACAGCGCGGCTGGTACGACGGTGCCGATCACGGCGGCGTTGATCTGCTCCCGCTTCAGGCCGCTCAGCGTCAGCAGACTGTTAAGCCAGACCGCATATTCGTCCGAGGTGCGCTGCGCGTCGGTGCGAATACGCCAGACGCCGCGCCAGCCGGACGGGTCATGGACGGCGAAAACGATGTTGGTGTTGCCAGCGTCGATGACGAGCAGCATGGCTAGGCGGCTGGTCCCGAACCGATGGAAGAGTGAACGCGCATGAACCCCCTGCTGGCGGGTTGTGGGTGAAAGCGATGTCACATGAGCGATCGAGTGGCCCAGTGTCAACGCCAACCTATCGAGGTTTAGCCGACACTGACACAAATCCAATTTTAGTGTGGACCCAGTCTGCCCATCACCAACTATCCGCTACGGTTGTAAAATGCCGCGCGATGTTATGCTCGAAATTTTCGCTCGACTCACGCTTACGAGAGGTGAATACGGAAAATTCGCGATGGAGGTCCGATTCGGTGCCGATTTCTAAGCTCAATAAGCCAGCACCCTCGCATGTTCTTAAGCGGCTTACGGCTGCAAACGGCTTTGTCAACCCGGATTCTTTGAATGCCATCGGATTTGGCGGTGAACAATTGAAGCGAGCGATCCTCGCAACGTACCGTCTCCTCGACAGAATCGACGCAACCCTCATTGAAGACGGGGTCGAGCCTCTTTGCCAAGTCGTGGAACTTGCCAACCTCAGTTCGATGATAGGCAATATTTTCGGTGCCGAACTGGCAAAATGTAGCAACGGACTGTATCGGCGAAACGGACCACACAAATTTCCAGATCTCCTACCGGCAGGCGCCGGCGCTACAGAACATGGTATCGAGATCAAGATGGCAATGAATCGTAATAAGCCGAAGGGTCATCTGGTAAAGCCCGGCCATTACCTCACATGCCGATATATCCTGATTGACGCAGAGGGAGGAGTGATTACAGAGAAGGCTGACAAACCGAAAGCTGACAAGCCCGTCTTCTGGGAGATTCGTACCGGGTTTCTGACTGAACAGCACTTCAACGTTAGCAATACCGCGGGTGATAGTGGCAAGACCGCTGTTGTAAACGAGGATGGCATGAAATCGCTACACATAGTTTATGTTGACTTGGATATGTTCCCGGGTTCGCAGCGGGGCCCGGCCTGGGCAGCCTGCAAAGCCCTGGTGTCCGCTCGAGACTAATCCGCATCCAACAACGCCTCCGCGATGCATCGCCCCAAAATTGGCGGAACGGCATTGCCAATCTGCTTCACAACCTGGCTTCGCGTCCCCAGAAAACCGAAGGTGTCGGGAAAGCCCTGTAGTCTGGCGCCCTCCCGCGGGGTTAAGGCCCGGTCCTGATATGGATGGATGCAGCGGTTGCTGGCCGGGTGAACAAAGTTGACAGTTATGGTGTTCGCTGGCTCATTTGGAGCCAAACGACTGTAGCAGGAGCTAAACCCGGACGTAACCATGCCAAGCGGCAACGCATTGATGTTATCGCCAGCATGCCGAATAATATTCAACATCTCCGAGGAATGGGCTGTGGCATCGTGCATCGTCAAAACGTCTGCTCCAGCTCGGATCAGTTCTTGATAGCGGGTTTCTACCACATCCAGGTACTCATCGGCCGTTTGTCCAGCCAGAACCAGAGGCAGATTTCCAATAGCATCCAATAAAGTCACGGCGGGCTCAGCGGTCTCCAGAAGGCCTAACTGCGGCGCAAGCAGAAGACGAGATGAACCAGCCATCGAACGCCGGCTATGATTGTGGGTCGGCACTGGCCATTCAAACGACTTACCTTCCAAACTTCCGACGATTATCAACCGTTCTCGTCGTTGAGGCAGACCATGGAAGGCCGCGTTCATAACCCTCGCACTCGTACGGTAGCCTAATCCCTCAAATGCACCTTGAAGCGCCTCCAAAGTTTTCCCGCCATTGTGAGTAAGAAGCCCCACGACGTTCTCAAAAACAAGCCATTTGGGCCGTGCGGCCGCTACAACCCGACAGAACTCCTCCGCAAGATTGTTTCTAAGATCCCCCCATTCAACATTCCGAAAAGGACGAATTGAGGAGAACCCCTGACACGGCGGGCCGCCAATAACGGCAAACGGGCGCTCATTCTCGTTAAGTAGTGTGTCCACGGCAATATTGCGGATATCGCCACCGTAGGCATTGGCCGCCCCGTGATTGGCGGTAAATGTGTCCAGGCGATCACCCAGCAGATCCAATCCGGCGACCACCTCGAACTCGCCCGTAGCCTCAAATCCGGCGCTGAATCCGCCAACTCCGCAAAACAAATCCCAAACTGGCCGCAGGCCAATGTCATGATTGCGAACCCGCCGAATGAGGCGCCCCTCAGCCGACATTGAAGTGACATAGCCCTCACCGGAAATCCGCGCCATTCCCGCTTTTGGGAGTGCGCCGAGCACACGCTCAAGCGCTTGAGTTTGGTCAGCCGATGGAACAAGGAGCCCGCGCTCAATCCGCATGATGTAATTCGAAGAAAGTCCCGCGGCCTTGGCTAAAACGGCTTGAGGCATCCGCAAGGCTTTCCGGCGGGAACGGACATCAACAAAAAAAGGAGACAGCTCATTCATGGAGTCCACTCCGCTGCCTACGAACTCTCATCGATTGAATATCCCTGTCCCGTCGTTCGCTGCCAACATCCTTGCATACCAAGGTACTGACGAGACTTATGATGGCATTTACTGTCACTTTCCGCCTCTGTTTTTTTCATGGGACTTTCAAACCTCAAGCACCGTCGCCATCTCGCCCTGCGAGCGAGTTTCATAAAGGCGGCCCGAAGCGGCACCCCTTTCCCCTGCCGGCTCATCAATGCCAGTCATTAACATGTTAGCGCACCGGCTCGGTTACCAATGCGCCACCATGCAAGATCGCCGGCACCTTGCCCATCGGATTGACCGCCAGGAACGCCGGTTGGCGGACCTCACCAGCCCGCATGTTCAGCACATGCCGATCCTAGACGCACGAAGCTGCTCCAACAAAATCAGCGTCCCGGTGGAGCGCGTGTTGGGGGAATGGAACAGAGTGACCGGGTTCGGATCGATCTTCGGCATCTCCTGGTTTTTTCGCTGGTAAACCGTTAAATTACAACTTAACATTGTATTTATGGTTCCAATTCGGGCAATTTTCGTCTTAATTTTAGTGCTTTGGCCGCAATTCAGCCACGCCACCGCGGTCGGTCATTTAATCGCCGACCCCATCGCTCCCGAAACCGACTATTTTCAGATCGCCAACAGCCGAGATGCACCTTTTAAGGGACTCGCCGCCTCCCTCGCCAGGTCCACCTTCGCCGGCGGCCTCTCGTTCACCTCCGGCTCGATCCGATTAGCGCCGGGCCGATCGGATGACGCCAGCGACACCGGAGGGTTCGACGGAGTCCTGTCGCAGGCCATCGCCTTGCTCGGTAACGGCATCCACTCCGGACTTTCACGCTCCCATCCGCGCGGTTCAACCTCGGATCGCTTTGTGCCGCAGGGCGGTGACTCCCGGGGCTTCGATTCCGGCGACGCGTTCGAACTCCACCAGGCGAGCGGCGTCTCTGTCTTCGCCGAAGCGGTTTCCGAACCGGCCTCGATGGCGATTCTGGCGGCGTCCTTGTCGGTCCTCCAGATCCTGCGTTCCCGCCGCCGCCGCCGTGTGTAACGGCATCAAAGGACCGGTGGTCCTTTGCGGGTCCGGGCAGCACCTGGCGCGTCCTTCTATTTGACAATCCCCCCCCAACGATGCGATCCGGGTTACCGAACAGTAGCCTGGAGCTGCACGTGAACGATGCACTACCGCTGGGG
>JAYUEJ010000003.1:0-8316 GCA_043739265.1 Rhodopila sp.
ATTCGGCTGGCACCCTACGATGTGGTTTACGTGCCGAAACTTGGTATCGCCGAAGTGTATCAGTTCTACAACCAGTATATCGGTCAGTTCGTCAATCCCAGCCTCGGGTTCTCCTATATTCTCAATAGCGCGGGTGGTGGCGCCGTCATCAGGTAGTTTGGAAACGGCGCCGGGCTATCCGGCGCCGCGTTCCGCTTTGTGATTTTAGGGATTGATCAACGCGGCAGTGCGGAAAGCGGAAGCCAATGAGTGAGTGCCATGCCAGGGCTGGGCGTACGCTGGCGTGACCCAAGCGGTCGAACCCGAATTTCGTGTAGACACCAGATGGGGCGAGGAAACCTGGGTGCTGCGAGCTGGGACATTCACCGGACTCGGCCCAACCGACCGGCGGCTATTGGCGGCCTGGCTGGATCGTGCCGCGGACACCGGCATCGACACGGTCCTCGATCTGGCATCCCGGCCCTGGAACATCACCGGTTCAAGCGCCATCGTCGGCGTCTTTGAAACCAACAGGGAGCACGCGTCCTGGTTGATCGTGCGATACGGTTCAGGGTGGACGTTGGCACGCTGTGCCGATGGGTTCATCTCCGACGTATCGGCCACCTTGCCGGACATTCTGAGAATCATCGATGCGGAATTGCGACGCCAGTCGGTATAATCCGACGCTTGCATCCTACGAATTTGGCGGGTTTGCGTCGCGGCTAATCGTACAAGGACGCTTTGATTCCCGTTTATTTGCGACGAAAACTCTTGCCGTTGAACACTGGATGCCGCGATTTTTCCCCCCGGTAAACTGCCGGGATGGTGTTGTGGTCAGAGTGCGTCCGCGACTGAGGCCCCCGTGGTGAAACGGCGGGCCGACACCACCCGATGCCCCTTTTGAATCCGCTTTGTCCGAGCGCTTACTAAACGCGGCGGGCGAGCGGTGCCTCCGCCAGGCCACGTTTCAACACGATGTCATGGCGGCGAAGCATACGGTACAGCGTCACCCGCGAAACGCTCAGCGCATCGGCGGTGGAGGTGATGTTTTCGCCCATCCGCTCCAACATCGCCAAAAGGACCGTGCGCTCTTCCGGCGATCCAGGCTTTGGCGCCGACGTCATCGGGGCCGGCGTCTGATCGTCGTCCAAACCAATAAGCGCCATGATTTCGATCAGCTTGCCGTCGCCGACGACCACCGCGCGCCGCACCACCGACATCAGTTCCCGGACGTTACCGGGCCAGCGATAGCGCCGCAGCGCCGCCATCGCATCGGGCGAAAACCCCGCGACATCGCGGTTGAAGTCACGTTCCGCCACTCGCAGGAAATGATATGCCAGCGGAGTAATATCCTCCGGCCGCTCGCGCAGCGGGGGCACTGGCAGGGTCAGTACGTTCAGCCGATAGAACAGGTCCTCACGGAACCGCCCCTCGGCGATCGCCTGACTCAATCGGACATTGGTCGCCGAGACGATACGGACATCCAACCCGATGGTTTCGCGTCCCCCGACCCGCCTGATCTGGCCTTCTTGGAGAAAACGCAGCAAATGGCCTTGCAGATCGATGGGCATGTCGCCGATCTCATCCAGGAACAGCGTACCGCCATTGGCATATTCAATTTGCCCAAGACTGCGCGCCGCCGCACCGGTGAAGGCACCCTTCTCGTAGCCAAACAACTCCGATGCCACCAACCCTGGCGGGATCGCCGCGCAGTTCAGCGCGACAAACACCCCCTGCGACCTGCGGGACCCATCATGGATGGCGCGCGCCAGCAATTCCTTGCCGGTGCCGCTTTCTCCGGTGATCAATACAGGTTCATCCGTCTGTTCGAACCGCCGGACCAGCGCGGCAACGCGGCGCATGCCAGGACTTTCGCCGATGATAGCCGAGGCCTGTGCCGGAGCAGCGTCCTTTCGGGGAACGACCGTTTCATACAGCCGGTCGAGCAGCGTTGGGTCCTCCGCCGCACGCTCCAACAATAATCTGGCCAACCGTTGCGCCGGCACGCGCGCCAGATCGTCGAAACTGACCCGGCTTACCGACGCCCCATCAACGCAGGCACCCCCAACGCGAGACGGTATGCGTGTTTCCGCTGAATACGGCCGGCTTTCAGACATCCTGGATCGTTTCCAACAAAGAGGTGCCAACAACGCGATCCCGACAACGAGGTGCCAGCATCAAAGGTGAAGACGCCCGTTTCGTGACGTAAAGTGTTATCGCAAACCTCTCGCGCGCGGGATCACGACCGCGAGACACACCATCATCAGAAAGGGAGCGTGACAATCTCGGCACCAAGGAGGATGCCAAAGACAAGCTTTACGGCCGGATAATCGAAACACGGCGGTCAACCTCCGCGAAACCGTTATCAACGCGCTATTATAACATCATCGTGTAACGCCATTGTTCTGGCCTACTACACGGTTTCGTGTGTAAACGCCGGATATGCGTTCAATGGTCTTATTCCCTCTGCTGCTGGCTCTCGCCAACCCCGTCGCGGCAAGGTCCGATCCGGTCGAACTACCTCGAACCCTGGCGTCACGGCCTGCCTCCGTTCGCCCCGACGCCTCGCTTCACGCGTTGCCGCGAACCACGTCCCCCGGTGCGGTCGCCGCCGATCCGGCCACGCTGTGCGAAACCGCGGTCACCACCGCGGAATACGTCAATCGCCTGCCGCCCCGTCTGTTAGGGGCGATCAGCGTGACGGAAACCGGCCGGATCGATGCCGCCTCTGGACGCCTTCGCCCGTGGCCCTGGACGCTCAACGCCGAGGGTTCGGGGCACTACTTCGAAACCCTTCGGGAGGCCATCGCCGCCGTTCAAACGCTTCAGGCGCGCGGCGTTCGCTCGATTGATGTCGGGTGTTTGCAGGTCAACCTGATGTATCACCCCAACGCGTTCGCATCGCTGGAGCAGGCGTTCGATCCCCGCGGCAACGCCGACTACGCCGCCCGCTTCCTCAATGCGCTGTTCGCCAATGGCAAGGACTGGACGCACGCCATCGCCGCTTATCACTCGGAAACGCCGGCCCTGGGCGACGCTTACCGGGTGCTGGTGATGGCGCGATGGCAGAATGGCGATCCGCGTGCGGCCCCGGCGACCCGCGCCGCCTATCAGGATTTCGCCCCGCCCGATCGGGCTCGGACTGACCGGGCATACGGCGCATTTGCCCCCAGATCCGATGTTTATGGCGCCTTCGCGCCGCGATAGCGGGCCCCGTCAGGCCAACGCGAGCATCACCACGCCGGCGCAAATCAGCGCCAGGGCCGCCAGATGCATCGCACCCATCGGTTCGGCGAACCCGTAATGCCCGATCAGTGCCGCCGCGACATACGAAATGGCGGTGCAGGGCAGCGCGACCGACATCGGTATCCGCCGCAGTGCGACGATATACAGCAGCGCCGCCCCGCCATACAGGCACAGCCCGACCATCGTCCGCACATCCAGCAACTGGGCGATGAAATCCGACGCTCCCGCCCCGGCCTTCAGCAGCGTCTGCCCCGCCATGCTGGTGACGATCGCCGCCGCCAGCACCATCCAATAGACGTTCATACCGTATCCGTGTTGCGCTGGATGTCGCGGATGGTGCCCTGCGGCTTGCCGTTGGCGGACAGGAAGGTGCGCCCGACATACTCGCCCAGCACACCCAGAATCATCGACTGCACCCCGCCCACCAGCAGCAGCACCACCATGGTCGATGCCCACCCGGACGGCGTGTTGTGCGTGAACACCGCCTCACCGATCGTCACGACAGCACCCATGGCGCCCAGAACCGACAGGCCGAGACCGGCGAAGATCGCCAGCCGCAGCGGCGCCAACGAGAAACTCGTGGCCAGATTCAGCCAGAGGCGGACCAGGCGGACCAACGTGTAGTTCGATCGGCCCTCGGCACGCGGCAGGTGGCGCACCTCGACGCTGTCGATGCGCTGGGTGATCTGCATGATCAGGCCATCGATGTACGGATAGGGGCCGCTGTAGCGGGTCACCGCCTGCACCACCAACGCCGACATGCAACGGAACGACGACAGATACAAACCCTTCGGCTTGTCCAGCAACTGATCCGCGACCGCGTTGGCGAACCGGCTGCCCAGATTGCGCCAGCCGTCATGCTGCTTCACCGCATACCGCGTATAAACCACATCCCAACCGCCCAACCGGGCGTGATCGTAGAGTTTGATCACTTCCTCGGGCGGGTTTTGCAGGTCGTCGTCCATGGTGATGACAAACGCGCCACTGGCATGGCGCAGCCCGGTCATCACCGCGTTATGCTCGCCGTAGTTCCGGGCGTGTTCGATATACACCAGCGGAACACGGGCGGTCGGCAGCAAGGCGCGGCAGACGTCGCCGGAGTCATCGGGACTGCCGTCGTTCACCAGCACGATCTCCAGCCCGCCCACTGGCGCCAGGTCCGACAGCGCCTCCACCAGCCGCCCAACGGTCGCAGCGCCGCGATAAACCGGAACGACGATGGACAGGCCGATCCGCGCAGTCTGGGGTGCGATCGTCTCAATATGGGTAACAGTGTCGTTCATGGCTTCTCTGCTATGGCCAGTACCGATCCGCCGACGGGCAGCGGGAACGGCAGGAATCGTTCGAATTCCGTCATGCCATGCAAGATAGTGTCGAGCCATGGCGGAAACGGGGCAACATCGGACTCCGCATCGCCGCGCGCCAGGATTTTTCGCTGAATCACCATCAGCGGCAGCAGCAGGCCGTTCCAATACCGCGCCCGCACGCGTCCGAACCCGGCGTGACGCAGCATCGCAGCGGTCGCGCCGACGGTCAGGCGCCGGACATTATGCACGCGCCGGTCGTGCGCCGACAGCATCCACTGGTAGGCCGGCATGTTCACCACCAGCCGCCCGTTCGGCCGCAGCACGCGGCTCATTTCAGCCAGCGCCGCCGCGGGATCGACTGCCGCGTGGCACAACACATCGGCGGACACGACGGCATCGAAGCTGGCATCGGCGAACGGCAGCAGGTTGACGCTGCCCCTGGCGGTTGGGGAGTCGGATTTCCCGGCTGCGCGGGCGGCGGCCGCCGCGTCCCACTCGACGCCAACGCGTTGAAGGTCCGGCCGGCGGGTTTTAACGACGGCCAGGAACCCGCCCGTGCCGCAGCCGGCATCGAGGATCCGGCCGTCGATGCCGTTGAGCGAGTCGCATATCCGATCGTGCAGGGCGCGGTACCACCACATGCGGTCCTCGGCGGCATCCATCAGCGCGTATTCGGCGGCGTCCATGCCGGGTCATTGCCTTGCCGCCGCTTTGGCCGCAAGGGAGGAACAATAACAGGGGGAGGCGGCGTGGCGATTGCACGCTCCGTGATATCGGGCCGGGTACTGACCGACAACGCCGCCGATACGGTGCGCGGGATCGGGTTGGTGGCGGTGGCCTATCTGGTGCTGTCCGTCGGCGACGCGGCGGCGAAATGGACGATCCTGTCCACCGGCGTGGCCTGGGTCCTGCTGTGGCGCGGCCTGTTCGGCGGCGCCGCGGTCCTGGCGGTCACCGCCACGCGCACCGGCGCCGGAGGCTGGCGCCGCCTGAAGCCGGTGCGGTGGCAGATGGTGCTGCTGCGCGCCGCGCTATCGTCCTTCACGTCGTTCGCCTGGTATCTGTCCTGGCGGCATATGCAGTTGGCCGATACCTACGCGCTGGGCTTCACCGCGCCGCTGATCATGACCCTGCTGGCGATCCCGATGCTGGGCGAACGCATCCGCTGGCGCCGCATGCTGTCCACCCTGATTGGGTTCGCCGGCGTGCTGATCATGCTGCGCCCGAGCGGAGGCCTATGGAGTCCGGCCTTGCCGTTGCTGATGGCGGGCATCATGTCGATGGCGGTCACCCGCATCATGGCGCGCCAGCTTTCGCTGACCGAGACGCCGGAGTGCCAGGCATTCTGGCTGATGGCCTCGCACGCCGTGGCTGGGGTGCTGCTGCTGGCGGTGTTTCCGGCGGGGCATGTGGGTTCGGCGGGCGTATGGCTGGCGCTGGCCGGGCTGGGGATTTCCAGCGGACTGGCACATTGCGTGTTTACGTTCGCCTACGGGCTGGCCCCGGTCTCGGCGCTGGCGCCCTACGAATACACCATGCTGATTTGGGGCGGCACGGCCGGGTGGGCGGTGTTTGGGGAGGTTCCATCCCGCAGCACGCTGGCCGGAGCGTCGATTGTCGCAGCGGCGGGTTTGTACAATTTGCACCGGGAGCGGGTGCGACGGGCGGCGGAGAGTAACGGTTGCTGATGTAGCACAAATGTGCTACTAACCAGGTCCACTGCCAGGGGTGTTCCACGATGGCATCGACGACAATTCGTATCCAGGACGATTTGAAAGCCCGCGTTGCCGCGGCGGCGGCGCACTCGGGAACCACCGCCCATGCCTTCATGCTGGACGCCATTGCCCAGACGGTGGATCAGGTCGAACAGGACGAGGCATTTCATCGGCTCGCCGATGAGCGCTGGGCGGACATGCTGGCGACCGGGAAGACGGTAGGGTGGGACGATGCGAAAGCCTGGCTGGAGGCTAGATCGCGCGGGGAGCAGCGGGACAGGCCGGAAGCGCGTTTGCCGCGGCGTTGACCGGCGGCATGGTTCGGGTCGAACTCGCGCCGGGCGTGCTGGACGACTTCGATCGTTTTTTTGACCACATGGTTCGGTTTGAGGTGACGGACGCCCCGGCGCGCATTGAAGAGATCGTGCGGGCAATGGACCTGCTGACCCATAGCCCGCTGATCGGTCGGCCTGTCAGGGGCGGCAAGCGTGAACTGGTGATCGGGCGCGATGGGCACGGTTATGTCGCGGTTTACCTATTCATGCCCGGTGTGGATACAGTGTTTGTCCTGGCGTTACGGAGTCAGCGGGAGCGTGGGTATAAGCGCCGGCGGTAGCGGTGGGGCATCGCCCGCCGGAAGTAGGGCTAACCTTGGCGCCGCTGGGCTTGATGTCGCCGGATCGCAAAACCGGCGGTCAGCGAAGCAACCAGACCGGCGTCCGTGGCGAAGGTGGCAACGGCGATCTCCTCTGCAACTCGGGCGACAACCTCGCCCCGCCTCTGGTGCTATGCCGCCGCTGGCCGGACCCTTTGGACGATGCGATCCCCATGATCGTGCCGGGTGAGGGCCAAATCGTAAGTGGCCTGGAGATTCATCCAAAACCGGGCAGATGTGCCTAAATACGCAGCCAGACGCAGAGCGGTGTCAGCCGTGACACTCCGCCGCCCGGCAACAATTTCCGTAATCCGGTTGGTCGGCACGTCCAACGCCCGCGCCAGATGCGTGATCGATATGAAGCGGGCGGCGATCTCCTCGGCAAGAATTTCGCCGGGCTGGATGGGCGGCGTAGCCATGTCAATGGGTGTCGATAATTTCGACGTCACAGGCCCTCCCTCTTCAAAGCGGAAACATATCGGTCACAGTTCGTTGATCCTGTATTATCGGTCACGCATCCAGACCAGAGCGCAAGCCGGGGGAATTGACGCGACCCCAAAGGCTGTTCGGCAAACAGGCCGGTCCATGGTTCTCAGAATCTATCCCGTGTCCCCACCGGATGCGCCATCTCCCGCTCCATCGTCAGCCAGGTCGAAAGACCGTGAGTGAATCGCGCCGGTTTTCTCAAGGACGACATAGGCTCCGACGGGCATGCCATCGATGACTTCGACGATTCGCCCACCCAACGCGAGGACTTCGCTTCGCCTGTTGGCAGGCAGTACCAGGATGCAAATGTTTCGGCCGGAAAGATTCTGTTGAGCGAACATGTTTCTGTCCGCGGTGACTAACAAATCAAATCTGCCCTCCATTTCCGCTAGAAGCCGGCCGTTCTTGATGTTCTTCCAACCCAAATCCCGGTCGTTGACGGATTTGACCAAGTGTCCCGCAAAGACCGCCTTCAATTGGACCGGGATGTTCTCATCCAGCAGGATCAGCAACGCTACGCAGCCTTAAGGCTGGCGCATGCCCCTTCGAGGCAAGCGATCACATCATCCTTGTTGAGGCTAGGATAGGATTCGATGATTTCGTCAATCGACAAGCCGTCTTCGAGGTTTTCAAACAGAACCTCGACCGGCACGCGGGTCCCCCGGAAGACCGGGCGGCCGCCCAGTATCTCGGGGTCTCGAACAATCACGTTGGCCATGGCTGCCTCGCTGATCTCAACCGAATACCGTTCACACTATAACGCATGCGCGGCAAAAAACACGCTGTTCGGTGTGCCCCACCATGACCGGCCAGGACGCGCATCGTTCGGCAGTCGCCGGTCTTCATCGATCACCCGGACCTGATTCGGTGGGTCGGCCCGGTGTGCCAGACTACGCCGTTGATGTCCGCTTCGCCCAAACCTAAGCCC
>JAYUEJ010000004.1:0-8307 GCA_043739265.1 Rhodopila sp.
ACTCCGTTCGCCAATGCCTGCCTGGCACTCGGCGGCCCCCGGGAACCGCTGGCCGCGCCCCGGGCGATCCGCAGCGCGCAGGCTCCGGACTCCGATCGCCTCGAAGACTGGCATCTGCTGCCGACGACGCCGGACTGGGCATCCGGCCTGCGTGACACATGGACCCCTGGCGAAGCGGGCGCGCAGGAGCGGGCGCGGGCCTTCCTGACCGACGGCCTGTCCGGTTACGCCGCCGCACGCGACCACCCGGCTGGCGATGGTACCTCCATGCTGTCGCCGCATCTGCATTTCGGGGAAATCTCGGCCGCCCGGCTCTGGCACATGGCGCACCAGCGTCCGAACGGAAAGTCCCGAGACATCTTCATCCGGGAGCTGCTGTGGCGCGAATTCTGCGCCAATCTGCTGTGGCACAATCCCGGCCTGCCGGACACGCCTCTGAAGCCCGAGTTCGCCAACATGCCGTGGCGCGACGACCAATCGGCGCTCAGGGCGTGGCAACAGGGCCGGACGGGCGTGCCGATCGTCGATGCCGGGATGCGCCAGCTTTGGCACACCGGCTGGATGCACAACCGGGTCCGCATGATCGTCGCGAGTTTCCTGGTCAAGCACCTGATGATCCCCTGGCAGGAGGGACAGGCCTGGTTCTGGGACACCCTGGTCGATGCCGATCTGGCGAATAACGCCGGCAATTGGCAGTGGGTCGCCGGCAGCGGTGCCGATGCCGCGCCGTATTTCCGTATCTTCAACCCCATCCTGCAGGGGAAAAAATTCGACGCCGAGGGTGATTACGTCCGCCACTGGGTTCCAGAGCTTGGCCGGCTCGACACGAATTATATCCACGCGCCCTGGGATGCGCCGCCCGATCGGCTGGCGCAGGCCGGCATTTTGCTCGGAAAGACCTATCCGCGGCCGATCGTTGACCTCGCCGCCGGCAGAGCCAGGGCGCTGGACGCCTATGCCAGCATTCGCGCGACAGGATAAGCGCGCGGATTTGCGCAATAGTATGTCAGCGCGACCCGTTGCCTGGTTGGTTCGAAGCACCAACCTATCTACATAGAATATGATGACCGTC
This sequence comes from Rhodopila sp., assembly GCA_043739265.1. GTDB lineage: Bacteria > Pseudomonadota > Alphaproteobacteria > Acetobacterales > Acetobacteraceae > Rhodopila. Next base: position 1,073 of record JAYUEJ010000004.1, read on the forward strand.
CCAACGATCCCCCCCGGTGCCAAGGTCCGAGTCGTTGGCGACGTTCACGGCGACGCCACCGGCTTCGCCTACGCGATCGCCACCGACCGCTTCATCGTCCAGCTCGGTGACCTGGCCGATCACGGACCGGACAGCGTCGGCACGCTGCGGATGATGTTCGAGCTGGTCGAGTGCGGCCGCGGCCTGTTCATCCTGGGCAATCACGACCTGAAGCTGGCCCGCGTGCTGTCCGGCGATCATGTGCGGATCGATCCTGTGGTGCAGGCCACGGTGGATCGGTTGGACGACGCACTGAAGGCTCAGACGCTGCGTCTGGTGGCCGAGGCGCCGGTCTGGTTGCGCTACGGATCGGCGCTGTTCGTCCACGGCGGTTTCCACACCACAATGCTGGAGCAACCGTCACCCGATCACGGTCTCGACCGTCCACAGGGGGCGGTGGCGCGGGCCTTATACGGTGAACCGACCGGACGGATGCAGCCTGACGGCTATCCAGAGCGGAGCTTACGCTGGGTGGACCGGATACCGGAGGGCCTGACGGTGTATTGCGGCCACGACCGGCGCAGCAGTGACGGGCGGCCGTACGTGCGGCATGGGATGCAGGGCGGGGCGGCGGTTTTTCTGGACACCGGGGCAGGGAAGGGCGGGCATCTGTCGTGGATCGACCTGCCGTAGCGTCGCCCGTTTGCTAAATCACCAGCCCGCCATCGACATGGATCGCCTGCCCGGTGACATAACCCGCGGCGGGCGACGCCAGAAACGCAACCACCGCCGCGACCTCCGCCGGTAAACCAACCCGCCCGAGCGGAATATGCGCGGTTTGGGAGGCGAGAACGCCGGGGCCGATGGCCCGATGCGCGCCCTCATCTTTACGGATGAAGCCCGGCACCACCGCGTTCACCGTCACCCCGTTCGGGCCAAGTTCGATCGCCAGCGCCCGCACCAGCGCCTCCAGCCCGGCTTTCGCGGCTGCCGAGGCTGGAAAGATCGCCAAATCCGGCCGAAACGCATGCGCGACGAAACTGGACACCGCGACGACCCGCCCGTCCGTCGCACCACGCAGATGCGGCAAGGCGGCGCGGGCAAGCCGGAAGAACGCGCCCTGAATCGCCTCGGTGGAGGCAGTCAGCCCCTGATCGGTCAAATCGGCGAAAGGCGTTCGGTCGGCGAAACCCGCGTTGCTGACCAGCACGTCCAACCGGCCGAACCGGTCAACCGCCGCTGCCACCAGGGCGCCGGCCACGTCGGGGTCGCTGAGATCACCGAACGCGACCTCCGCCAGGGCGCCGGCATCGCGAACCTGCCGCAGCACGGCCTCGGCGGCGTCACGATTGCGCCTTGTATGGATCAGGATCGCGGTTTCCGGCCCGGCCATCGTTCGGCAGATCGCCGCGCCAATGCCGCTGGCCGCACCGGTTACCAAAATGGTTCGTCGTCGGGTCATGGTGGGCAGCAAAGCATGGCGCGGCGCGCGGCGTCGAGGCTTGGGTGACCAAACCAGGGGCGATTTCATGTCAACTGCCGCGGCGGTGCCTCGATCGGTTTGTTGGCATCGGGGCGCCGGCACAGGGCATTCAAACGGACTGATTTACCGCCAGCGATCACCCTAATTCAGGCCCACCCCCGCAAACGTTCGCCGCCGGCCAATAGCCCGGCGGATTGCTTCACCCACGGACGCGTTATAGGAGGATGAGAACGCCAGGAGGGGAACCGATCGCCATGACCACCGCAACAGTCCTGTATTCCGAAAACAGCTACAAGGACGACAGCGTGGAGCGCCGCATTTACGGTTCGGACATGCGGGTGATCTTTCCCCGGGCGTCCACCTGCCTCGCCGATCTGTCCGATGAAGACTGCGCCGCGGCCGAGGGCCTGATGATTCTGCGCTTCAAGGTCACCGCCAACGACCTGAAGCGCTTCCCTCGGCTGCGGGCGATCTGCCGCATGGGCGTCGGATACGATAATCTGGATCGGGTCGCCGCGGCGGAACGCCAGATCATGATCCTGAACGTGCCCGACTACGGCACGACGGAGGTCGCCGATCACGCCATGGCGCTGGCCCTGTCGCTGCGCCGGGGATTGCTGCTGCATCACGAAACTCAGCGGACCAGTCCGCCGGCGGTCTGGCGCTACATCGACGATCCGCTGCTGCGCCGGTCCAGTGTGCAGACGTTCGGCATCGTCGGCATGGGCCGCATCGCCACCGCCGTCGCACTGCGAGCCAAGGCGTTCGGTTTCCGCGTGGTCTTTTACGATCCGCATTTGCCGAACGGCGTGGAACTAGGTCTTGGTGTACTGCGTGCCGCCACACTGGAAGAGTTACTTCGCCAGACCGATACGCTGTCAATTCACACGCCGCTGACCCGCGAAACCCGCGGTCTGCTCGGGTTGAAGGAACTATCTCTGCTGCCCAAGGGTGCGGTCGTGGTGAACACCGCCCGTGGCCCGATCATCGACATCGATGCTTTGGCGACATTACTGAAAAGTGGCCATCTGGCCGGCGTCGGTCTGGACGTCGTGCCGGTGGAACCGCCAGTCGAGCCGGTACCGGAACTCCTTCGGGCGTCTCGTGCACGGGAGGATTGGACGCTTGGACGGTTGATCATAACGCCGCACTCGGCCTTTTACACCCCCCAGGCGTGGGACGACATCCGAAGCAAATCCGCCGAAACCATGCGCGCGGCCCTGCTTGGTCCGCGCGCCCAGAACGTTATTCCGCCGGAAAGCGACTGACCGGCACCCAATCGCCCGAGCGTCGGGGGACTCCGGCCAAGATGGTCGAAGTCCCTGGGCCGGGCTCAAAGTGTCTTCAGGAAGGCCACCAGATCGGCGTTCTCCTGAGCGGTGAAACTGGTGCCGAAGCGTTGCGTGTAAAACCCCACGACATCGTCCAGTGTTTTCGCCGAACCATTGTGGAAATATGGCGCCCGTGACGCGAGGCCGCGCAGAATCGGACCCTTCATCTTGCCGATATCCGCGCATTTGCCGCTGATCATCGCTCGGCCCAGATCGGTGACCTGGTAGGTGGTTCCCTTGTTGGGTCCAAGGTCGCACGATATCGTGAAGGATGGCAGATCGGCGATATCCAGCGCGGAAACCGCGCCTGTCCCGGTGGCCTTGTCGAACGGTCCGGCGTTGGCGATGCCGATGTTGATCGGCAACCTGACTGAATGATTGCCGACATTCGGCGTGTCATGACAGGTCCCGCAGAACCCGTTCAACGTTTTCACGCCCAACGCATCGTTGATGCCGTTCACGCCTGTGATCGCGATCGGTTTCGTGTTGAAAACGGTCTGCCCGCGTTGCACGGACGCGCGGGCGGCGTTTCGCCTGCTTCCGGTCAGACCGGACCAGGAATCGTACAAGGTGAAGATGGTGCTGGTGAAAGGCGTGCCTTTGGGATTGCCGCCCAGCGGGTCGTTGATGCCCGGGAAAGTGGTCGCCAGTGTCGCGTTCAACCCGGCCGGTCCCCCGGTTGCGCTGGCGGCGCTAAGGTTGCCCGCCGCCTTGTCCTGGCTTTGTGCCGCCAGCAGACCGTTTTCAAACGCGATAATCTGGTCGATCTGGGCCGTGGTTAACGCAGTGGTAGCCTGCGCGTGACCCGTGGTCGCATCGGCGGTTTGGCTTTGCAGGCTGGGTTCGCGACCGTCCCACATGATCGCATTGATGAAACCGAGGTTGGCGGACGGCAGCGGACGGCGGTAAACCGAAACCAGGCCGGAGGTCGGGCTGGTCAGGCCGGTCGCCGGATCTGTGTTGCATCCGTAAGGGTCGTTTACGGGTTTGACGCTGAACTCGGCACCCTTGGGAATTCCGATGGCGATCCTGATCAGGCCCTTTTCCGTCAACAGGCGGTAGGCTTTGCGCCGAGCGGCCTCGGTGGACGTATCGGCGGTCGGGCAGACCGCACCATCGACGGGACGAAAAATCGGTGCTTTGCCGTCACTTTCCTTGAAGCTGCGCTCGATCGAATCCGAGCTGATCCCCCAGCCGCTGTCGGGCTGGTGGCAAGAAAAGCAGGTCCGGCCGTTGGTACCGAGATCCTGGAAGAATGCATTGTCGGCGGTGACCGTTGGGCCATTTGCGTTCACCGAACCGATCAGGCCGGACGGATCCTTGTACGTCGCCATCGCCGGAATGACCGCCGGCGTCTTTTGTTTCGTATCCTCCGCGTCCCGGTCGTGCCGCATCTTCTGCAGGTGTTCCATCGCCTCCTGAATCCAGGCATTTTCGCGAACGACCAAGGTCGTGGCACAACTCGCCACGCCAACCACCAGACATGCGGAAACGAAAATGGCTCGTGATTTGTTTCGTGTGACGATCAATCTGGCCAGGCTGGCTCGGCGGTGGATCTTCATGGCTTTCCCTCATTATTTGAAGACGTTACTAGCCGTTATTGAGAGCGATCAAGCATCGAATCGGTCATCGGCGGAAGGTAACCCAGCAAATATCACCAAGACAATACTATTCCGGATCTACATGCGATGCTTACTTGGTCACAATGTTGGCGGCAGTGCAAGACGCGTCGCGGACAGGGACAGGGCAATCGGCGAAATGACAAACCGGGCAGGGACGCTGTCAGGGACTGATCGTATCTGCCGGCTGCAAGGTCGTGTCGGTCCTGTTCGGAACAAGACCGCACCCGTTGCATCGGTAAGAGCGAAGGATACAAACGCAAATAATCGTAAATTCCCGCAAATGAGCGATGATTGATACGAAACGGTATTTCCAATTGAAAAACAGGGTGTCACCGATCCGGTGCAAATAGCTATGAAAAGCCATTGATCGGCGCGCATGCGCGGATATTTGCTTGAATTCGCGCTGAACAATCTTGCAATCGGGTCGGTTTTGATCGCACCGCTGGATGCCGGAAATTTTCGGCCATGGTAAAACGCCGGGATTGGTCGTGTTACCAGATTGCGCCCGTGACGGATGCCGTGGTGATAAAATGGCGGCATGAACGCCCGTTTACCCTGCTTGCACGGCAATAGCATTCGAACCGCCGCGGTCGGACCGGGACGGTTTGGTAACGCCTGACCGCCGAATCAGGACGTTGGAACCGACTAAGGCGACGCCCAGATATTACCGCTTCAAGGCGGCGGTCGTGGTGAGATCGTATAATTCCACTCTGGATGGAAAGCGTCACCCTTGATGTTGAGGGTTGCCATTTCCGCATCGTCGACCTTGATGCCCTTCGGGTAGGTTCGTGTATCGAGTTCGCAGCGCACAGTCAGGCCGGTTTTGGTCGTCGTGGAAGCGATCAGTTCGACCACCGTCTCGCGGCTGATCAGCGGTTTGCCCCGCCAGGTCTGGGTTATATGGCAGAAGAGACGGTGCTCGATCTTGTTCCATTTCGACGTCCCAGGTGGATAGTGACAAACCTGTAGCGCCATGCCTGTTTCGTCAGCCAGCTTCTGAAGTTCGACCTTGAACAGACGCACACGTGAACCGTTGGAACCGCCACCATCGGCCGTAATCATCAGTTGCTTCATGTCCGGATATCGTTCCCGGCCCATCAGTTCCAGCCATCGGCGAATCGAATTGACCGAGAATTGCGCGGTGTCGTTGTCGATCCCAACACTCACGCAACCGGCGTTGGCCGCGATATCGTAAACGCCGTAAGGGATGGCTTTCCCAAGCCCCTTATCAACGAAGTCATGCACGTTGACCTTGTCGGGACTGACCTCCGGACGGTAGTCGTCGCCGCCGTTTTTGTATGAGCCGACCAGTTCCTTCTTCTTCGTATCGATCGATATCACCGGCTGACCAGCCGCTTGTGTGGCGATGACCGCGGTGTTGATCCCGCGTTTCGTTGGTGGCACGCCAACGTGCCGAAACGCTGAGATGTGTTCGAACTGCGCATTACGGTCGGGATTATGGCTGCCATCCAGGGTCTTGCGGTTCACCTGCCGACGGTATTTCAGCAAGCCCAGCAATTTTGGGATGCTGCTATCCGCGATCTTGTGCCCCATCTCGCGCAACGCCGCCGCCAGTTTCTCGTGGCTCTTTGATACCCACAGCAGCGGACGCATCGGGTCTCCCATCGTCGCGGGCTCCAGCATCACGCGCAGATCTTCCAGCAGGGTTGGGTCCGTCACCGTGAGCGCGGGCTGGCCGCTGCCGGGCCGACGCATCACGCCAAACAGCGCGCCAGGATCGGTCAAATCCTTCAACCCCCGCCCAATTGTGCTGTGCGCGACCCCGGTTGCCCGAGACGCGGCGGCGATTCCGCCGTAACCCGCCGTTCTCGCCTCCGCCGCCACGAACAGACGGCGAGACCGTTCATTCAAGCTGCCGCCAACCGCCGCGAACCGTTCGCGAATCGCTGATGTGTCTGCCATCCCCTGAGTCTACGCAGCACTCGTCCGCGCCGGAATCCCCCCTCTGAAATACCTTGCGCAGAGGTCGCAGAGAACAGAGCGTTTTCACGGTGACTGGAATCCCGCCGATCCTCCACTGTCATGGCAAGGCTTGTCTGGGCCATTTCTCGCGGCACCTGTGCTGGTATCGGTGGCCTGGACAAGCCGTGCCATGACGAGAAGGAGGCGGCTCACCTTTTCCAGTCAGGGTGAAAATGCTCTGGCTGGGAAGGCGGCGAACAACGACAGGCGGCTGCAAGCGGAATCGATAGAGCCAAGGACGGGAGCCAAGGGGAACGCGATCGAGCGCGGCATGTGCGGATGGCCGAGGGTTGAAGGACCTCACTGACCCCGGCTCGTTGTCTGGCGTGGTTCGGCGGGCGGGCAGCGGCCGTCCGGCCCTGACCGAGGGCGCGGGCTGGATGTGATGGGCCGCGAGCGGTATCCGGGAATGAACCCCCTTCGATCTTCAGGCGCGGCTTACGAAACGTTACTTCGCCCGGAATACCGGTTTTTCCTTGGCCATGAACGACCGGCAGCCGTTTTGAAAATCCTCGGTCTTGGTGAAGTCGCTGGTCGCGGCTTCTTCTTCTCGCGTCACCGGTAACGGCCCGCGCAGTTTGCGGATCGCCGCCTTGTGGTATCGTGCCGATAGCGGGGCACCCTCCGAAATACGCCGAGCCAGCGCCATGGATTCGGATTCCACCAGGTTGTCGGGGACGACGCGGGACAGCAGGCCTTTCTCGTAGGCTTCGCGGCCGTTGAAGATGCGGCCCTCGATCAGCATTTCCGACGCGACGCCGGTGCCGACCAAGGTGATGATCGGGTCGATCTCGGCATACGGATACCAGACGCCCAGGTTGCGCGCGGTAATTCCCA
>JAYUEJ010000005.1:0-8306 GCA_043739265.1 Rhodopila sp.
TTTCGATCTGCCCCGCCGGCGCCGCGCCGGCCACGCAGCCGCAGATGAGGTCCGCATCCAGGCACAGTTCGGCGGACAGCGGCGCGATATTCACCACGTCGGAAATTGCCAGTCGCCCTCCCGATTTCAGCACCCGGAACGCTTCCCGAAAGACTTGCTGCTGATCCGGTACCAGATTGATTACACAGTTCGACAGAATAACGTCCGCCGTGTTGTCCGCGACCGGCAGATGCTCCAACTCGCCCAACCGGAAGGCCACGTTCGCCGCACCGATCGTTACGGCATTGGTCCGAGCCTTGGCCAGCATCTCATGCGTCATATCCACGCCGATGACGTGGCCGGTTGGTCCCACGGCTCTTGCGGCCAGGAAGCAGTCGAAGCCGGCGCCGCTTCCGAGGTCGATCACTGTCTCGCCCGGTTGCAGGGCCGCTATGGCCTGCGGGTTGCCGCATCCCAGCCCGAGATTGGCACCATCCGGGATCGCCGCCAGATCGGCGTCCGAATACCCCATCGCCCGCGCCTTGTGCGCCGCGTCCAAAGCGGTGGTGGGGGCGCAGCAGGAGGCGGCCGGGGCACAACAGCCCGCGGTATCGGACGCGGCGATGCTGCCGTAGCGTTCACGAACCATGGTCTTGATGTCGGGCGTGTCCATACGGGCGGCTCCTGCTACTGACGGTCGTATATGTCGGATTCAGTGGTGACGTCTGGCATTTTCTGGATGGATCGTGCGGTCGTTTTGCCACCCTGGCGGGAGGATCGTGTTCCCGCAAGGGACCTTGACGATCGCCTTGTCCGCGGCGGATTAACCCTGAACCACCGCCCGGCCGATCTCCGCCCCTCGTTCATTCGGACAAGCCGGTCTATGAAGCATCCCGACGGTATGATGCCAGTTGGTATCATACCAGTCCGAGAGCTTGATCCGAAGGGAAGAAATCCACGATGTCCGAGACCCGTTTCCCCACGCTGACCGCCGAACAGATGACCGATGAGCAACGCACGGTCGTCGATACGATCCAGTCCGGTCCGCGTGGCGCCGGTTTGCGGGGGCCGTTCAACGCCCTGCTGCGCAGCCCGGCGCTGTGCGATCTGGTGCAGCGCGTCGGTGCTTACGTGCGCTTCGGCACCTCGCTTCCGCTGGCGCTGAACGAGCTGGCGATTTGTATGGCCGGCCGCAAATGGGGCGCTCAATACGAATTCTACGCGCATCGCCGCCTGGGCATCGACGCCGGCCTGAACCCCGCCATCCTTGACGCTGTCGCGCTCGGACGCCGTCCGGCCGAGATGACCGGCGACGAAACCATCGTGTATGAGTTCGTGACCGATCTGCTGTCCACCGGCCATGTCTCCGACCCCAGCTACCGAGCGGCGATGGATCGTTTCGGGGAGCGGGGGATTATGGATATGGTCGGCGCCGTCGGGTACTACAGCCTGGTGTCGATGGTGCTGAACGTCGCACAGGTGCCGCTGCCGGACGGCGAGGTGCCACCGCTAAAGACGCTCTGATCCGGATGCGGGGGGCGGATAGTGGCGTTTCGACTGGCGCTTAGACTGGGCGCCCCCCAACGATCAGGATTGCGCGTCAGGCGACAGCACGATGCAGTTCGACCTGCCGCGGGTGATTTTCTCACAGGCCTGGATCGCGGTATCACGCGACATTCCGGTCATCCGGGCACGCCATAGTGTGCCGCGGCCCTGGTGGACGCTGGCGACGAACGGGTGTGCGACGGCGAGTTCGACCTGTGCATGACCCCTGACCGAAGCCAGGGCGCTTTGTGCCATCCCCTGATTGCCGAACGCGCCGATCTGGATCGCCCACTGGCCGGATGCGGCGGGGCCACGACGGGCCGGTGCCGCATCCGCGGCGTTGGCGGACCCGATCATGTGGAAACCGCCGCGCACAGGGGCGGGTGCGACGGTATTTGCGGTCGCCAGGGCGAGTTGTTGCTGGCCGCCCGCCCCGCCCCGCCTTGGCGGTTCGGGAAGTTGTGCGACCTCGACCGCCATACGCTGCGGTACGCGTCCGCCGCCAACGGGTTTGGCGCTGGCCAGCATGACCGGGCGGCCATAGCGCCTGCCAGCCGGGATATTGATCGGCAAGGTGTTCATCGCCAGGCCATCGGCGGCGGATCGGTTGTTCGGATAGATGCCGCGCAGGTTCGGCCCGATCATCGCGACATAGTGACGGGTTTCATCCGGCAGCGGCCGGGCGTTCGACAGGTAATCGTCCAGCCTCGACGGGCCGGCATTGTAGGCCGCCAGGAATCCGGGAGACCCGTATATTTCATACATTTCGCGCATGTAGGCGACGCCGGCCATGATGTTGTCATGCGGATCGAACGGATCGTCACCCAAATTGTAGCGATCCCGCAGTTCGTCGTATGTGCCAGGCATCACCTGCATCAGGCCCATCGCGCCGGCGCCCGAGGTGATCAGCTTGCCGTTGACGAATTCCTTGCCGCCGGATTCGACCCGCATGAGGGAGCGGATCCAGATATCCGGCAGATCGAAGCGAGCCGAGGCTTCACGAATATAAGGACCCCATGGGTCTTCGGTCGGACCCGGCGGGGTGTAATCGCGTTTCGCATGCGCCGCGTAACGGGCGGATTCCTGAACCGCGTCCTGTTGCGGCACCGTGCCGCACGCGGCGAGGGCGGTCAGCAGGGCGAATGTAGCGGCGATACGAAGGTGGGGCGGCGTAACAAGCCGCGATGTGACGGGTCGATCCGATGCAGTCATGCGAAAGCGTCTCCGTGGCGGCGCGGCAAACAGAATCCGATACGGCACACCAGCGGTCGCCGCTTATCTAAACACTCAGGAACGAGGTCTAAGCCATTATCCGACTTCTATCTTTTAGGCAAGTCATCTCGACAGTGTCGAATCATAAAACCTCGCGCTACGATCAGGCCCGATCCGGCGCACCGTCCCGACCGTCGAGCCGGCGATTTTTGGTCGGTTGGCACCGTTCAATGACGTTTACGGGATATGCGTCGGGGAACGAGCGTGTTGTGCGGCTGCGCCAAATGGGTTATGCGGCCCGCCATATGACCAATGCCGTGACAACTGTTGCCCTCCCGACGGAGCTGAACCTGCGGGCGGATATGACATTCGCGTCGCGCAGCCGTTTGGCGACGGCCGACATCGCGGGCGGTGTTCGGTTATGGCGGCTTGCGTTGGCGCTGGGCTGGCTGGACATTCGCCTGCGCTATCGCGGGTCGATGTTGGGGCCGTTCTGGTTGACGATCTCCACCGGCGTGATGGTCGCTGCGCTGGGCGTGCTGTATTCGACGCTGTTCAAAATCGACGTGCGGGAATACCTGCCGTTTCTGGCTTTGTCGCAGGTGTTGTGGGGCTTCCTCGCGGCGCTGGTGTCAGAGGCCTGCATGACGTTCACCGACGCCGAGGGGGTGATCCGGTCGGTACGCATGCCGTTCTTCGTGTTTTCGTTACGTACCTTGACGCGGAATGTCATCGCGCTGGGCCACAACGTCGTGGTGATCGTCGTGGTGTTCGCGATTTTCTCCATGTGGCCGACGTGGGAGGCTTTGCTGGCGATCCCCGGGCTGGCCATCTGGCTGGTCGATGCGTTGGCTTTGACCTTGCTGCTGGGCGCTTTCTGCGCCCGCTTTCGCGATATCCAGCCGATTGTGAACAGCGTCATGCAGATCGCTTTCTTTATGACTCCCGTCATTTGGAAGCCCGATCAGCTTGGTGCTTCCGGCATCGCGAAACTGCCGCTCAATCCGTTTTTCGATTTGCTGGAGATCGTTCGCGGCCCGATCCTCGGAACCCCTGTGAGCCTTATGACCTGGGTCGGCGCAATCGCTTACAGTGTGGCCCTATGCGCGATCTCCTGGACGTTCTTCGTCCGAGCGCGCGGGCGCGTGACATTTTGGATATAAATCATGGCAGCCAGTGCACTGATCGACGTGGAGAACCTCTCCGTCCTGTTTCCGCTGTACCACAGCAGTTCCCGCAGTCTGAAGAAGATGGTGGTGGCGGCCGCGTCCGGACGGTTGGGGAAGGACCAGCAGCAGCGCGTTGTGGTGCGGGCGCTCAGCGGCATCAACCTGCATCTGGAAAGCGGCGACCGGCTGGGTCTGGTGGGTTCCAACGGCGCCGGGAAGACGACCTTGCTGCGGGTTCTGGCCGGCGTCTATGAGCCGGTTCTGGGCCGCATCCATGTGAAGGGCAGCCTGAACGCGCTGCTCGACCCCAACCTCGGGATGAACATGGAGCTGACGGGGCGGGAGAACATCCTGCTGCGCGGGCTTTATAACGGTGTGACGAAGTCGGCGCTGCCGCGACTGGAAGACGATGTCGCCGATTTCGCCGAATTGTCGGACTTTTTGGATCTGCCGGTACGGATCTATTCGGCTGGCATGGTGGTGCGGCTGGGGTTTGCCCTGGCGACCGCGATCAAGCCGCAAATCCTGTTGATGGATGAATGGTTCCTGGCGGGCGACGCGGTGTTCATGGACAAGGCGCGCCAGCGGCTGGAAGCCATGGTGCGTGGCGCGGATATCCTGGTTTTGTCCAGCCATTCGATCGAAATCATTCGCACCTGGTGCACGCGGGTACTTTGGCTCGATCAGGGCCAGATCGTCGCGGACGGGCCTGCCGATGAGGTGCTGGGTCAGTATCTGGATTCGGTTCCGCGGCAGCCAGTGGCGGCGCTGGCATAGTGTTCGGACGCGGAGAATCGAATACGATGAGCGCAAACGGTGCGGTCGGACCGGACCGGCGTCGTGACAGGGTGGTTACTTCCAGGGAATAGATCGCGAATGGACCGCAAGCAAGCAATCCTAAGTTACATCGGTGCCGACGCTCATGGAATCGAAATAGCGCCCTGGTTCAACCCGATCGTTACTCCCGGTGGCAGCCGCACGGCCGTTGTGCTCGACGTATTCGACCGTCCCACATTGGTGGCCCGCGCCGAGATCGACCCGGCAATCGACAAGGCGATGATCGGGCAGATCGGTAAGGTCGACCTGGTCGGGTCAGCCTGCGAGGTGGCGGAGCTGGCCAGCGCCATGTTCGGACCGGAGGAGCGGTTCGATTTCGTGGTTTCCAGCCACAATTTGGAGCATCTCCCCGATCCCGTACGTTTCTTGCGTGGCTGCCAAACCCTGTTGAAGACCGGCGGTGTCGTGGCGATGGCGGTGCCCGATAAACGGGCCTGCTTCGACTTCTTCCGCCCTCACAGCGGGACCGGAGACATGCTTCAGGCGTTTCACGAACGCCGAGAACGTCCCACGTTTGCTCAGTCGTTTGGTCAGATCGGCTATAGCGCCCAGCTTCGCCAGCCCAGCGGTGACTCTTTCGCGTTCAGCCTCGACGCGAACCCGTCCGATATGGCGCTGCTTGGTGATCTGACGGGGGCCTATACGCAGTGGCTCGATCGGATCGAAACCGACAACAACGCGTATCACGATACCCATTGTTGGACGTTCACCCCGTCCTCGCTTGAACTGATCCTTACCGAATTAACGCTGCTTGGTCTTGTAAACCTTGAGATCGTTTCTGTAAGTGCGGTTGTGGGGTGTGAATTCTACGTGCATCTGCGTAAGCGGCCGGATGATGCGCCGCCGCAGAGCGGCTTGGCCGAACGGCGCGAACTGCTGTTGCAGCAGACGATCGACGAACTTGCATTCAGTTCCCGGTATGCGACGGATCTGCGCGGCAGGGTATCGACGGTACGCCCGGTGACCTGGCGTGACTGCCTGCTTCAGACTCGTTTCGGTCCGTCGATGCAACGTGTCCGGCGGCGCATTCGCCGGCAATTCGGAGTGTAGCGGACGAAAGCATTGATGTGGCCAGTCTTTCTACTGACCGATCACGCCTGACACGGATGCGGCGATGCTGAACAGACGCGCGTCGCCCATCGTTTCGCCCATCAGCATCAGGCCGGTCGGGGCGTCTCCCGAGCGATGGCACGGCAGCGAGATGGCGCAGCGGTCGAAAAAATTGCCCAACGCCGTATTGCGAAGGATCAGCATGTTGATGGTGTTGTAGGCGGTTTCGCCGTTCAGGTCGGCGATGCGCGGGGCGACAATCGGAACGGTCGGCATCAGCAAGCAATCGTATGCGGCCGTTGCGCGGTTGAAGCTGGCGATCAGGCGGGCGCGGGCGTTCAGCACATCGATGTATTCGGCGGCGCTGATATGTTCACCGCGGGCGATGCGGATTCGGATGCGCGGATCGTAGCCGACGCCTTTCGTGGCCAGCAAATGGCGGTGCCAGGCATAGGCTTCCGAAGCCGCGAACCCTCCTTTGGCGTTGGTAGCCGGTAATTCGGCGAGATCTTCGAAGTGGACTCGCTCTATGCGGGCGCCGGCGGCTGATAAGATGGACAGGGCTTTGTCGAACGTGTTGGCGACGGTGGCGTCCATGTTGTCCAGGACTATGTTTTGCGGCACCGCGAGGCGGAGGCCATCGAGACGTGCGGGAGTAGGGGGTGCCGGGGTTTCGCCGGCCAGGATGGCGTCGATTTCGGCGCAGCAGGCGACGCTGGGGGCGAGTGGTCCGACCGAATCCAGGGACGGCGCCAACGGCAGGACGCCGGTGATGGGGATACGCGTGGCGGTTGGCTTGTAGCCGACGATGCCGCAGAAGGCGGCGGGGATGCGGCAGGACCCGCCGGTATCGGTGCCCAGGCCGGCCGCCGCCATGCCATCGGCGACCGCCACGGCGGTGCCGGAGGAACTGCCGCCGGGGATGCGTTTCGACGCACGGTCCCATGGGCTGGTTGGGGTGCCGTAATGGGGATTGATGCCGAGGCCGGAGAAGGCGAACTCGGTCATGTTCGTCCGTCCCACCGGGATGAAGCCGGCGGCCAGCATGCGGGCGACGACCGGGGCATTGGCTTGCGCGTTCGGCGCGTTGGCGAGGATGGCCGACCCGGCGGGGGTGGGTTCGCCGGCGATGTCGAACAGGTCTTTCAACGCGATCGGGATGCCGGCGTATGGACCGGGGGAGCGGTTCACCTTGCGCAGCTGGTCGGCGGCGTCGGCCATGGCGCGGGCCTGTTCGGCGTGGACCTTGATGAAGGTTCTTTTGCCCTCGCCGTCCGGGTCGGCGATTTTGGCAAGTGATTCCTCGATCAGGGACCGGCTGGTGATGGTTCCGTCGGCCAGGGCCTGGGCGAGTTCGTCGATCGTGCGCATGATGTTTCTCACTGCTGATCAGAGGAGCATGCCATGACTGACACGCCTGCCAAACCCGTTCTTTTGACCGGCGCGTCCGGAGCGCTCGGGCGGATCCTGGTTCGGTCGCTTGGCGCGCTGGGCTGGCGGCTGGTGCTGACCGATATCATGCCGTTTCCGGATGCACTGCCGGCGGGTGCCGCTTTCACCAGGGCGGATCTGTCCGATGGGGTGACGATCCTGCGGCTGGCCGAGGGTTGCGGGGCGATTATTCATTTGGGAGGAGTATCGGTCGAGCGGCCGTTCGAGGAGGTCATCGGGCCGAATATTCGCGGGTTGTATCATGTGTATGAGGCGGCGCGGCGGGAGAAGGCGCGGGTGATCTTCGCGTCGTCGAACCACTCGGTCGGGTTTCATGAGCGGATGGAAAGCCTTGGCACCGACACGCAATTCTTGCCGGATGGGTATTACGGATTGTCGAAAGCGTATGGTGAGCTGATGGGCCGGATGTACTGGTTCAAGCACGGGGTGGAGAGCGTGTTTGTCCGTATCGGATCGGCAACGTCAGAACCGGTGAACGCGCGGATGCTGGCGTCGTGGATGTCGTATGGCGATTTTTCGGGGTTGATGGCACGCTGCGTGCTGACTCCGTCGGTTGGGTGTGTGGTGATCTGGGGGGCGTCGAAGAATGCGCGGATGACGTGGTGGCGCGACGATGCACGGGCGGCCCTGGGTTGGGAACCGGTGGACAGTGCCGATCCGTTCGCCTTGCAGTTGGCGGGTAAGGTGAGCGGCGATCCGGTGGAAGAACGATATATGGGCGGGGCGTATTGCTCGATCGAGTATTCTCGGGGCGGGCCGGCGCCGGTTTGGGGAGAGAGCGATGTCTGAGGGCGTTCTGTATATCGGGCACCGGCGGTATTCGTCGTGGTCGTTACGAGGGTGGCTGGCGGTTCGGTTGGCCGGACTGGATGTGGATGTGCGGGTTCTGCGGTTCGAACGGCCGGGGCCGACGAAAGCGATTGCCGCGCTGTCGCCGAACGGTCTGGTGCCGTTTCTTGAACATAACGGGGCGAGGGTTTGGGAGTCGCTGGCGATTTGCGATTACTGCGCGGAGATTCGGCCGACGCTGTGGCCGGCGGATCGGGTGGCGCGGGCGCATGC
>JAYUEJ010000006.1:0-8294 GCA_043739265.1 Rhodopila sp.
GGGCGCGACGAGGAAATTCGCCGCACCATCCAGGTCCTGGCTCGGCGCACCAAGAACAACCCCGTGCTGATCGGCGAACCCGGCGTCGGAAAAACCGCGATCGTCGAGGGGCTGGCGTTGCGCATCGTCAACGGCGACGTGCCCGAGGCGTTGAAGGGCAAACAGCTTCTGTCGCTGGATCTTGGCGCGATGGTTGCCGGGTCGAAATATCGCGGCGAGTTTGAAGAACGCCTGAAGGCCGTCCTGAAAGAGATCGAGGACGCTCAGGGTCAGGTGATCCTGTTCATCGATGAGATGCATACGCTGATCGGCGCCGGTCGGGCGGATGGGGCGATGGATGCGTCGAACCTGATCAAGCCGGAACTGGCGCGTGGCACACTGCACTGCATCGGTGCGACGACGCTGACCGAATACCGCAAGCATGTGGAGAAGGACGCGGCGCTGGCCAGGCGTTTCCAGCCGGTGTTTGTGGGCGAACCGACGGTCGAGGACACGATCAGCATCCTGCGGGGAATCAAGGAGAAGTACGAACTCCATCACGGCGTGCGGATCGCGGATGCGGCGCTGGTGGCGGCGGCGACATTGTCAAAACGCTACATCACCGACCGCTTTCTGCCGGACAAGGCGATCGACCTGATGGACGAAGCGGCGAGCCGGCTGCGCATGCAGGTGGATTCGAAGCCCGAGGCGCTGGACGAACTCGATCGGCGGGTGCTGCAGTTGAAGATCGAGCGAGAGGCGCTGAAGAAGGAAAGCGACCCGGCGTCGAAGGACCGGCTTGTCAAGTTGGAGAAGGAATTGGCTGACCTGGAAGACCGGTCGAACGCCATGACCACCGCCTGGAAGAACGAAAAGGACCAGGTGCTGGAGACCCAGAAGCTGAAAGAGCGGCTGGATCAGGCGCGGTCCGAGGTCGAGGTGGCGCAGCGGCGCGGCGATCTGGGGCGGGCGTCGGAGCTGATGTACGGGGTCATTCCGGACATCGAACGGCAGTTGACGACGTCGTCTGACGGCAAACTGGTGAACGAGGCGGTGACCGAGGAAAGCATCGCCGGCGTCGTTTCCCGGTGGACCGGCGTGCCGATGGAGAAAATGCTGGAAGGCGAGCGGTCCAAGCTGCTGCGCATGGAAGACAAGCTGCGCGACCGGGTGGTCGGTCAGGAGGAGGCGCTGAAAGCCGTTGCCAATGCGGTTCGTCGCGCCCGGGCCGGACTTCAGGACCCCAATCGGCCGATCGGCAGTTTCTTGTTTCTTGGTCCGACCGGTGTGGGAAAAACCGAGCTGACGAAGGCGCTGGCATCATTTCTGTTCGATGACGACAAGGCGATGGTGCGGATCGACATGAGCGAGTTCATGGAGAAGCACGCGGTATCGCGGTTGATCGGCGCGCCTCCGGGTTACGTCGGGTATGACGAAGGCGGCGTGCTGACCGAGGCGGTGCGGCGGCGCCCATATCAGGTGATCCTGTTCGATGAGGTGGAGAAGGCGCATGAGGATGTGTTCAATATCCTGCTGCAGGTGCTGGACGACGGAAGGCTGACCGATGGGCAGGGACGCACTGTCGATTTCAAGAACACCATCATCGTGCTGACGTCCAACCTCGGCAGCGATGTGTTGGCACAGCAGAAAGACGGTGAACCGACGGCGATGGTGCAGGGGGAGGTGATGAAGGTCGTGCGCCAGCATTTCCGCCCCGAGTTCCTGAACCGGCTGGACGAGATCGTGTTGTTCCGGCGGTTGCAGCGCAGCGATATGGCCTCGATCGTGGAAATCCAGTTGGCTGGACTGCGCAAGCTGCTGGCGGACCGGAAGATCGGGTTGGATCTGGACCGGAGCGCCCTGGATTGGCTGGCCGCCGAAGGGTACGACAGCACATATGGCGCACGGCCGTTGAAGCGGGTGATCCAGCGGTCGTTGCAAAACGCGTTGGCTGGTTTGATTTTGGAAGGCGGCGTCAAGGAGGGCGAGACGGTCAGGGTGTCGGCCGGCGCCGATGGGTTGGTGATCAACGGGCAGTTGGCGGAGGCGGCTTGATCGGTCGTTTCCGTATCATGATCGTGCTTGCCCCGCAAAGTGCGTTTGCGGGGAGCGTTCGTACCGGGCGGCGCTGACCAGTTTGAGTCGGCGGCCTCCCGGGAAACGTTGCGTTTTCCGGTGGATTCGATGACATCCACCGGTTCCCATGCCTGTTTGCAACCATCGGCGTCGCGGCACCGATGCCGTCACGACACAATTCTACAAAACCGGCCATTCACCCAAACGATTCTGGTGCGCGACGAACATCGACTTTGCTACACTCGTCAGCACCCTGGTGGATCGTGTCTTCCCATGCCCTCTGAAGCCCTGGCGCCGCTGCTCCCAGCCAATGACATCCTTCCGCTGGACCCAGCGTCGGGCAGCCCGGAGGATTTGATTTTCGCGTCTGCCGCGCCCTGCGATATGCAGGACCTGGTCGATTCGCCCTGCCGGGCGCTGGAGGTCGAGTATAAAAGCTGGCGCAACCTGGACAATGCGGACGACCGCGCCGAACTGGCCCGCGATATTGCCGCCCTGGCAAACCACGGTGGCGGCTTCGTCGTGTTCGGCTTCAATGAAGGCACCCTCGAGCCGGACGATACCGATCCATTTCGTACTAATTGTACCTCCGAACGGGTCGCGGCGATCGTGCAGACCTACCTCGATCCGCCGGTAAGCTGCGAAGTCGTTACGGTGGTGTCGGCAGCGTGCGTCGTCCATTCGGTCATCCGGGTCGCCGGTCACGGCACCACGCCGGTCTGCGTCCGCCAGGATGGCCCCGTCGTCAGTGCCGCCAGGCTGATCGAACGTGGCGCGATTTATGGACGCACGCATGGGCGGATCGCCTCCGGTCCGTTGGTCGGCGTCGCCTGCCCGCGCAGTAGCAAGATTGAACACGCGCAGGACTGGGCGCCGCTGATCCGGCGTTGCGTCCGCCGCGACCGGGAGGCCTTGCTCGGTATGTTGGAAGCCACGATCGAAGGCCGTTCGTCGGCCCCGGATGCGGCGGACCGGCTGCGAACCTGGCATCGCGCCGCGCGTTCGGCATTTCTGACCCTGGTGCCTCGCAGCCCGGTGGCCGAAAGCCTGGCGCGGCGCCATTATGCGCTGTCCTACGGGTTCGAGATGATGCGCCCGGAGATGCTGGAGCATGCCCAGCTTCCCGAACGGCTGCGCCGGACGGTGTTCGAGTTGCAGCCGCAATTCCGCTCCGGTTGGAACATGTTCGATCCACCGTACCGGCGCGGCGTGCAGGCGCGCTTCATGACCGATCCGGCGAGCGGCGACGAAGATGTGGATTTTCTGGAAGCCGCCTGGCTGCGGGTGCGAAATCCGAGTGAAACAGCGGATTTCTGGCGGGTGTCGCCGCGTGGCCTTGCCACCATCGTGCGGGGCTACGCCGAGGACCTGCCACGGTTCGCCCCAGAGTCCGCGTTTGACCCCGGTCGCCTCCTCAGTCCGGGTTTGCTGACGCAGGAAATCGCCGAGCTGGTGTGCCATGCGCGCGCTTTCGCCCGGCTGTTCGCCGGCGTGCAGCGGGTCTGGTTCCGCTGTGAATGGTGGGGATTGGCCGGTCGCGCGCTGTTCGACCCGGAGGAGCGCTGGGTGCATCGCGGGCCGGCGCTGGGCGACCACTGCGTGGCGACGATGCAGGTGCCGCTGGCGCGGCTGGCGCAGGCCTGGCCGGACGTGGTCGCTCACCTGATCGCCCCGGCGCTGCGGGCGGTCGAACCCGACCTGGCGCTGGATACCGCCTGGGTGCGGGGGCAGGCGCCACGCTGGGCGGAGGTCGGGGTGCAGTAGGGCATCGTCCGAGGCCGGGCTGGCATGGCCCCCTTGGTATGGCCCCCTTGGTATGGCCCCCTTGGTATGGGTGGAAACACAGGGTTCTAACCGCGGATAAACCCCGATGCATTCCGGCGCGCGGTGACAAAACCCGGATCGGGGTTACGGCGTGGGTCGCGCGGGCGGTTTGATCTGCTCGTAGCCGCGATCATCAGTGTTAAAATGTCTTGTCTTGGCCAGCCGTTTGCCTGGTGCGGACCAGAATGTGCCAGATGCCGGCGCGACCCCCACAGGCGTCAGACTAACGCTCTATACAAGAACCAGGGAGATCCCGGTCGCGGCATTTGATTTTGGGCGGGTGATTTGGGGCAATCGGCACAGTCGTCGTATTGCTGCCCGGCGTCTTGCCGTTCGTCTGTGGAGTGAGTGTCAGGCCCGGAATTTTTTATGCACGGAGACAGTGCGAGGGCCACGAAGGGCCACGGAGAAACCGCCGCCTCCGACGCAGTGCCGCCAACGGCGGCGGCCTAAAATGCTTCCGGCAGCCCCGGATCGCTGCGCCAAATTATCGCGATGGACCATCCAGGATTGCGGTCCGCCAGGTCCCGAGGAGCCAATTCAGCGACTCTCCGCAGGGCAATCGGGTGAATAAGCAAAAGGACGACGCCAAGGCGCCGAGGCGCCCAATAACCGCCAAGACACCGTGCTTGTGTTCGCACTGGGCTTCTGTTCGCATTGCCCGACGCTTCCGGTTACGTTCAGCAATCCGAACCGCCAATATGTATTCCATCTGGTATCTTGGCGGTGCTTTTTCGCGTCTTCGCGACCTGGCGTTGCGCCATTGGTTGTTTACCCGATCGCCCTGCGACTCTCCGTGGTCTTCGTGGTCCTCCGGCTGCCTCCGTGTTAAAGTTGAAGAAAGAATGAACGAACGCGCGGTTTGAAACGCCCCCCTGGCCGGGACACCACGCGTGTCATCCCACCCGGGCGGATATCTCGTAAGTCATTGATAAAGGCTGATATAAACTAGAATAAAGGTTGCGGCACGGCAGGGCAATCGTATTTGAAGTGTCGTGGGTCTCGGACACTGCGACCGCGGGGTCGGTGTAACGGGTCGTGTGTTTGGCAGGCCGGTATGGCAACCCGGATGCACGCCGATAAAGGCTGATGAACGCACATCGACTCCTCCACCGAGATAATTACGTCGAATAAGCGGGCCAACCTGCCTTTATCCGCGCTCATCCGCGTGTATCGGCGTTCATCCGCGGTCGATGCGTCCGTTTAAACGCCCGATGCCGACGGCCAGGAGCCGCCGGGCCAACCAACGCCCGGCCGCGGTCGTTCGAAGGCGTTTGCCCTGTGCGGCACGCCTTGTCCGCTTGTGTCATGGCGCCAGGAGGCTACCGGCCGGCACACGCGCTTTACCGGCGGCCGAACATCTTCTCGATGTCCGCTTTCGACAGCTTCAACACCGTCGGCCGTCCGTGGCTGCACGTCGCGGCGCGCGGTGTGTCCTCCATCTGGCGCAGCAGCGCGCTCATTTCCGCCTGGCCCAGCTTGCGGCCGGCGCGAATACTGCCGTGACAGGCCATGCGCGCGATGACCGCGTCCAACCGAACCGACAACACGGTTTGCTCGTCCATGTCGGCGAATTCATCCGCCAGATCGCGCAGCAGCGGCCCCGGTTCGGTTGCCCCAAGGACGGCCGGCAACGCCCGCACCAGAATCGCGCCGGCGCCGAATTCCTCCAGTTCCAGGCCCAACCGGGCCAGATCGGCGGCGCGGGCGGCCAGCCGAACCACATCGCCGGCCGGCAAATCGACGACCGCCGGCAGCAACAGTGGCTGGCTGCGGACGGCGCCGTCCATCACTTGCGCGCGGATCGCCTCATGCGTCAGGCGTTCATGCGCGGCGTGCTGATCGACCAGCACCAGCGACCCATCCGACGCGACCGCGATGATGTAGGTATCCAGCACCTGCGCCACCGGGGCGCCCAGCGGACAATCGGGTGACGGCGCCAGGGCCGCGATCTGCCGCGCCGCCGGCCCGCCGAGGAACGGAAGCTGCGCCTCGGCGAGGTTGCCGTGCCCGGCCCCGGCGCCTGATACCCCCGCGCTGAAAGTCTGGTCGTTGAAAGTCTGGGCGTTGAAAGACTGGCCGCTGAAGGTCTGGCCGCTGAAGGTCTGGCCGCTGAAGGTTTGGGCGCTGAAGGTTTGGGCGCTTAAGGCCAGCGGCGGCGGATAGATCGGCCGTCCCGGCCGGCTCCAGGACGCCAGCGCCGGCCCCGGGGCTGATCCGGACGTGGTGCCATACGGCGTCATCGGCACGACCTGCCCGATGCCTACTCCCAAGGCCCGGCGCACCGAACCGATCACCAGCGACCGCACCGCGGCCGCATCGCGGAAGCGCAGCTCGGTTTTTGCCGGATGCACGTTCACGTCAAGCTCATCGGGAGGCATATCCAGATACAGCGCCACGATGGCGTGGCGTCCGAACGCGATCACGTCGCGATAGGCGACCTTGACCGCGGTCCGCAGCACCGGATCGGCCACAGGCCGGTTGTTGACGATCAGCGTCTGCGCCACCGGGGTCGCCCGCGTCACGGCCGGCGAGCAAAGGTAGCCGCTGATGCGCAACAGGCCGCCGGGACCCTCGCGTTCCTCATGCACCGGCAGCATCACCGCTGCGGCGTCGCGTCCCAGCAGGGCGGCGACGCGTTCGATGCGCTGTTGGACCGGTGCTTCGAACACCACCCGCCCGTCGAGTTCCAGCCGGAAGGCGACCTGCGGCGCCGACAGCGCCAACCGGCGGACCACGGCTTCGGCATGTTCGGCTTCGATGCGCGGGCTTTTGAGGAATTTGCGGCGGGCCGGCGTGGCGAAGAACAGGTCGCGCACCACCACCCGCGTCCCCGTCGAACCCCCGGCCGGGGCGACGGCCGAGACATGGCCGCCTTCCACCGAGATCACGCAGGCGTGGTCCGCGTCGTTGGGGCGGGAGGTGATTTGCAATCGCGCCGCGGCGCCGATCGAGGGCAGCGCCTCGCCGCGGAACCCCAGCGTGGTGATACGCACCAGCATCTCATCGGTCAGTTTGGAGGTGGCGTGGCGCAGCACGCACAGCGCCAGTTCATCCGCCGACATGCCGATGCCGTTGTCGGTGACCTCCAGCCGGTCGATACCGCCGCCGTCCAGGCACACCACGATCCGCGTCGCGCCGGCGTCCAGCGCGTTTTCGACCAGTTCCTTGGTGGCGGCGGCCGGCCGCTCGATCA
This sequence comes from Rhodopila sp., assembly GCA_043739265.1. GTDB lineage: Bacteria > Pseudomonadota > Alphaproteobacteria > Acetobacterales > Acetobacteraceae > Rhodopila. The sequence goes on from JAYUEJ010000006.1 coordinate 7,076, forward strand.
CCTCGCCGGCGGCGATGCGATTGACGGTGCTTTCGGACAGCAGGCGGATGCGCGACATCGGGCGTTCAGGAGTCCCCACGCAGGGTCAGGAAGCGCTGTATCAAAGCGGCGGTGGACGAGTCGTGTCGAGACGGTTCGGCACCCGGGTGACGTTGGGTGGCGGGGTGGCGTTGGGAGGCAGGGGTCAATTCCGGCAGAATCCCGGTAGCAAGCTGCTTGCCGAGTTCGACACCCCATTGGTCGAAACTGTCGATACCCCACAGGCATCCCTGCACCGCGACCTTGTGTTCGTACAGCGCGATCAGCCGCCCGACGCTGAACGGGTCCAGACGGTTGAACAGGATCGTGTTGGACGGCCGTTCACCGACCGCCACGCGATGCGGCGCGATGGCGTCGATGTCGGCCTGGTTGGCTCCGCGGGCGGCCATATCGGTGCGGATTTCGGGTTCCGAACGGCCGCGCATCAACGCCTCGGCCTGGGCGAAGGCGTTGGCTGCCAGGACGCGGTGGGCGTCCGGCCGGTCGTGATCGGCATTCGCCGCGAGGATGAAATCCACCGGCACCGGGCGGGTACCCTGATGCACAAGCTGCATGAAGCTGTGCTGCGCGTTGGTGCCGGGTTCGCCGAACAGGATCGGGCAGGTGTCCCAGCCGACCTGTTCCCCGCCTCCGGTTTGGCCCGCAACCGTCACATGCTTGCCGTTCGATTCCATCTCAAGTTGTTGCAGGTGGGCGGGCAGGCGGCGCAGCCGGTCGTCATAGGCCAGGATGCATTGCGTGGCGCAGCCCAGGGCGTTGGTGTGCCAGATCCCGGCCAGCCCGAGCAGCACCGGCAGGTTTTGCTGCAAGGGGGCGTCGCGGAAATGGCAGTCCATCGCCCAGGCGCCGTCGAGCATCTGCTGGAATTTGTCCCAGCCCGCCGCCAGCGGGATCACCAGCCCGACCGGCGACCACAGCGAATACCGCCCGCCGACCCAGTCCTGGAAGGCGAACACCCGATCCGGGTCGATGCCGAATGCCGCGACCGCTTGCACATTGGTGGACAGCGCCGCGAAATGCGCCGCCACCACCGGAACGCCCGCCACCTGCTCGCCGAGCGCCGCGACGATCCAGGCCCGCGCCGCCGCCGCGTTCATCGCGGTTTCCAGCGTCGTGAACGTCTTGGAGGCCACCAGCACCAGGGTCCGCGCCGGATCGAGGCCGCGAGTCGCTTCGATGA
>JAYUEJ010000007.1:0-2754 GCA_043739265.1 Rhodopila sp.
TCCCGTGCGGTTAATGTTGGTGTGATCCGGCTCGATCCGCCCGGGATCATGCTGGATGTGGCGGACGTGTATGGTGGGCGTGACGGATAAAAGCGAAGCGGCTATGGATCGGGCCGTTTTTCCAGATACTTGCGATCTCGAAGTTAACGTGAGGCGGTTTCAGGTCACCGGCCTGAAACGCCGGCAATATTTGCCGGAAGGTTTATCTTGAGAAGCTGGCCTGCATGGGTGGTTCAGATTATCCGTACGCATCCTTTGTCGCTGAGCGAACGAAGTTTCAAATAAGCTCTTATGGCGTTATCTGTCGGCCCCCGCCGAGACGTGGTGAACGCACGGTGCGGCGTGCCGTGGCGATGCCCGGCAACGATCGCTGCGCCCTTGCATCGACAAGTGGCGTGACGGCCGAAGGAGCGACTGGCGGATTCGGTGCCGCGGATGGAACAGTAATGAAGCGGACGCGAAGTAGATCCGGATGGCATCCTTGTATCCGGTGGCAGCTTCATGGTCCCAGCCTGCCCGGCCCCCCCACCCCGGCGCGGTGCGAACCGATGCGCCTCGTGCCGCGGACTGAACATGTTGCCTCCGCGAAACTCCGGTGTGCTTGATGATTGTCTTGCACACGGCACGAACGAACCGCCGTTGCCCGGGAACGTGAAACAACCCGACTGCAACAGATAACGCTATAAGAGCCGTCAAATAAATACTGCTGTCGGACCAGACCAAATGACCGGACTCTCCGCCGGGAGGCGTTTTCGCGAGTTTCGATCGTTTGGATAAAATTCTCCCAATCCACCCTATACACCGGCTCCGTCCCGACACACCGGCTCCGTCCCGTCCCGTCCCGTCCCGACCCGACCGGCGCGGCAAGTTCGCCTGCTGCGCCGACCAGGCCAGGATATCTTGCTCATGGAGCATTTTCACCCTGACTGGAAACGCCGGGTCAGCCGGGGCCATGGCCCTGCCATGGGGCGGTGACGAGGCAAAGTTGTCCTTGATGCCGGCTGGCGTTTCATTGCTGTTGTCCGGAGCTGCTCGCAGCTTATCGTTCAACACAGAGTTCGCTGAGAACGCAGAGGTCGCAGAGAATAATAGCCGGAGTCTGCCGCCAAAATCACTCAAACCATGCGGGCTCGGCGCCCAGCACACCGTAGTGCCGGCCGAGACGATACATCCGCCGGTCTCTTCCGCGACGTGCATTGGAATTTTTCTCTGCGGCCTCTGCGCCTCTGCGGCCTCTGCGCCTCTGCGGCCTCTGCGTTGAAACGATCAACTGAAACAGCCGCCAGAACTTCGCCCATGAGCGCAGTGTCAGGTTGACTGGAAATCCCGCGATACGATTTCCCGGGCCGTCATAGCATCGAAATCCCCAAATTTTTGTTACCGGCGTCCTGGAAATCACAGATGGCACCCGTTTCGGAAGGCCTCACGGTTCCAGTCAGGGTGAAAATGCTCTGGCGGCCGTCCGCCGCTGGAACTGGCAGGGCAATGGGGTGAAGTTGGTCGGGCGGAGCTAACTCTAAGTTTCATGGCGCACCTGGCCTGACTCCTCATGATTTTGCCTGGTTCGGCATCGCAATTCCCGGGTGACCGGGCCAGGCCATGTCATGACACATAGGTAACGCCGGTGCCGCCAGAATTTCGTCCGTTCACCCGATTCCACCACTGGAACTGGTGCCGGGCTTGACCCCGGACGGTTTCTTGTGTGAGGTAATCAACCGATACGACCGGCGAAGCGAAGGGCAAGGTGTCACACGTCATCCATGTTGCCTCGACGCTCACCGTGTTGCTGGAGGGTGAACAGCATCTGCTGGAAATGCAGCCGGATGGCACGACCAATCCATTTCGCGCAAAAAGGAGACTATGCGCTCGCCAGCCCCGATGCGTGTGCCACACATCGAATGCGGCGGTGATGAGGGTGGTACGATCATGGTATCGATGACCGCGCCGACGGCATTCTCTTCGAATATTTTGACGAGCACATGCAGAAGGCATGGACATTGTCGATCGAGCAACATGTCGATGCCTGGAACAAACGAACGCCGTATGGCGCCGCCACTGCGAAGTCGCCGGCGCCGCGATCGTCCAACGCCTGACCAAAAAAATCACCGGGCAACATAAAGGAGCATCCAGACATGCCAAAAGTCCTGAGCGAGAGCGCCATTGCGCAATACAACCAAGAAGGCGTCCTTTTCCCTGTCCCCGCCCTGTCGTCCGAGCAAGCCGGGGTCTATCGAGGCTGCCTGGAAGCGTTCGAGCGATCGCAAGGCGGTCCGTTACGTGGGCCGATGATGTTCAAGACCCATCTGCTGTTCACCTGGGTGGACCGGATGATGCGCACGCCGGCGATCCTCGATGCGGTGGAGGATATCCTCGGACCCAACCTGTTGGCCTGGAACACCCATTGGTTTGTCAAGGAACCGGGCGACGGGCGCTTCGTCGGCTGGCACCAGGATACAACCTACTGGCACCTGGAGCCGGACAACGCGATCTCTGTGTGGATTGCGCTGTCTGACGCAACGAAGGCCAGCGGCGCGATGCGGATGGTAAAGGGCACCCATAAGCGCGAGGTCGTCGCGCACAACGATACCAGGAAGCCAGGTGCGATGCTGACCCGAGGGCAGGAGATCGCAGTCGATGTCGATGAAGCCTCCGCGATCGATGTGGAGCTGAAGGCGGGGCAAATGTCCTTGCACCACCACAAGATTTTTCATGCCTCCCCGGCAAATCAGGCGCAGGACCGGCGCATCGGTCTGG
>JAYUEJ010000008.1:0-2752 GCA_043739265.1 Rhodopila sp.
TTCCAACTGGCAACGTTGGTCGGTCGTTCCACAAGCGCACGCAGGCCCTGATCGGTCGTCGGATAGGAACCGACGTCCAGCTTGTAAATATCCAGGACCGATGCGATGCGTTCGATCGATTGCCGGGCGACGGAACTGCGTGCATTGCCGAGTTGGCGCAGCGCGGCGGGTGCGACGAGGCCGATCAAGAGCCCAAGAATCGCTATGACGACCAACAACTCCAGCAATGTGAAGCCGGCGGCGTCGCGATCACGAGGTCGAGAGTTCATGGGGCGATCCACTCTGTTGAAACCCCGGCATAGCAGCCGGTCGCCTCCGGCGAAGTCACGGTGGGATGAAGGACGGTCGCAGTACCGAAGTCTTTACTCGCCGGCCGGACGCTGAACGAGGCGTCACGTCATCTCATCGCCCGGCCACGTAAGGCTGCACCATCTTTGCCGGATCGACCACGCGATCGAATTCTTCCTCGGTCACGAATCCAAGTTGCAACGCCGCTGCTTTCAAGGTCAGGTCATGCTCCATCGCGTGGTGCGCGATTCGCGATGCCTTGTCGTATCCGATGACCGGCGCCAATGCGGTCACCAGCATCAGTGATCGATCGACGTACTCCTTGATTTTGGTCAGGTTGGGACGCGTTCCCTCGATCAGGAATTTTCGGAAATTCGTGCATCCGTCGGTCATGATCGTCATGGAATGGGCGATGTTGAAGATGATCAGCGGTTTATAGACGTTCATCTCCAGATACCCGCCGGCGCCGCCGAACCCCACCGCCACGTCGTTGGCCATGACCTGGACGGCGATCATGGTCAGCGCCTCGGCCTGGGTGGGATTGACCTTTCCCGGCATGATGGACGAACCGGGTTCGTTTTCGGGAATGTCCAATTCGGCGAACCCGGCGCGCGGTCCGCACGACATCAACCGGATGTCGTTGGCGATCTTGTAGAGTGAGACAGCGAGAGTACGGAACGTGCCGGACAGTTGGACCAGCGCGTCGTGGGAACCTTGCACGGTAAATTTGTTCGGTGCCGTCACGAACGGCAAACCGGTCAGTGCGGCGATCTCCGCCGCCGCCGCCTCGGCGAAACCGGGGGCCGCATTGATGCCGGTGCCGACGGCGGTCCCGCCGAGCGAGAGGTGATAGACGCTTTTCAGCGCGTCATCGATCCGTTCGATGTTGTCGCTGAGCATGCCGGCATAGCCCGACCATTCCTGCCCCAACGTGATCGGCGTGGCATCCTGCATATGGGTGCGGCCGATCTTGATGATGTCTTTCCAGTCCTCGGCTTTCGTCGCGATCGCATCGCGCAGCGCGGTGATGGCCGGCAACAGGCGGCCCGTCACGTTGGTGGCCGCGGCGATATACATCGCTGATGGGAACGAATCGTTGGACGATTGCGACATGTTCACATGATCGTTCGGATGCACCGGGGCCTTGCTGCCCAACGCGGTGCCGGCGAGCTGACAACAGCGGTTGGACACCACCTCGTTGACGTTCATGTTGAACTGCGTGCCGCTGCCGGTCATCCAGACATGCAGCGGAAACATGTCGTGGTGCTGACCGGCGATGATCTCGTCGCACGCCCGCGAGATCAACGCGTGCGCCGGATCGGGCAGCCTGCCGCCCTTATGATTGGCGACGGCGGCGGCCTTTTTCAGGATAGCGTAGGCGGTGATCATCTCCAGCGGCATCAGGTCTTTGCCGATGCTGAAATACGCCAGCGAGCGCTGCGTTTGCGCGCCCCACAATCTGTCGGCGAGAACATCCACGGCGCCGAGAGCATCGGTTTCCCTGCGGACTTCAGTCATACGTCCCGGCCTCCTGTTGCCGTCCCATAAAACTGGTGTGGGTGGTCGGAAAATGAAAGGTGACCGGGGGCGCGCCAGGGGGGACCAGGCGCCGTACGCTTTGGCATAAGCTGAATTCCGGAGTGGCTGATCGTCCCGCGTCAGGAAACACCGGCTGCCGATCGCGATCGTTGCACAAGGCCCCGCACGGCCTCCATCACCGCCCGATGCACGTCCATCCCAAGCCCATCGATCGTCGTTTCCCGCCGTAGCGACACACCGTCCACCGCCGGCCCATCCCGCACCATCGCTTCGATCACCGCCCGATCCACCTCCGCGTCCAATCCAGCCAGCATCGCCGCCGACCAATCCGGCCGCAGCAGCGCCAGCGCCGACAGCACCGCGTAGGCCCCCCACTGCGAGACGCCGGCCGCGATCAAAAAATCAGCCGGGACCACGCAGCCGATCCGGTCCCCCAGCGGCACATGTCGGGCGACGGGCACCCGACCCATCCCGATCTCGTTCCCGCCGTCGCCGATCGCGATGGTCCGCCACGGTCCGGCGCTGAACAGCCGGTCCAGCGGCGCTGCGTAAGAGGAAATATCGGTGCCGCGCATGGTCCTCAGACGTCCATCGGCGGCGGGGCCGCAACGCTCGATGGCGATCACCCGGTCGATGCCTTCTTGCCGCCAGAGATCGATCAGCGCGTCCACGCTTCCACCAGGCACCACGGCATCGACCGGAACCGCACCGGCGCCGGCCGTATCCAGTGCCACGCGGCAGGCGGACCGGCACAGCGTGTCCGTCGCCAACCGGCAATACAAACCGGCGCCGACACATCCCAGTGCCATCAGGGCGGCGCCGGCCGGACCGTCGGTCTCAGCGGCGGGCGGATCGCCGTTCGGAACGAAGAAGCCGGTGATCAGTCCGACCCGCGGCGCGGCCAATGCGGTCAGCACCGACGCCG
>JAYUEJ010000009.1:0-2751 GCA_043739265.1 Rhodopila sp.
GGACTGAAGACCCTGATCAACCTGCGCGGCAAAACCCAAAGCGGGTCCGATGCCCTGTCGCGCGAAACCGCCCGTAACCTCGGCCTCGACTTCCACGACATGGCGTTCGAAAGCCGAGGCGCCCCGCAACGCGACCGGATTCTGCGGCTGCACGGCATCTACACATCCATGCCGACACCGGCGGTCATGCACTGCAAATCCGGCGCCGACCGCGCTGGTCTTGCCTCCGGCCTGATGGTGATGTTCGCGGGCGGCACAACGGCGGACGCGCTGCGCCAGTTGTCCTGGCGTTTCGGCCACATCAAGCAGGCGAAGACCGGCATCCTGGATGCTTTCTTTTTGCGCTACCAGCGCGACGCCGAAGGCCGCAAACCGTTCCTGGACTGGGTGCGCGACGATTACAATGAAGCCGCGCTACGCCAGGATTTCCACGCCAATGGACTGGCCAGCTTCATCAACGACTGGGTACTTGCTCACGAATAAACCGGCTAAACCATCTCGACGGTAAAGCCGGCATCTCGGATAGAATCGGCCACGGCCGCATCGGCGGCGGTGGTTTCGATGCGGACCAGCTTGGTGTCCAGATCGGCATGCAGGATCGCCGCACCGTCAAGCTCCCGCACCGCACTGGTCAGCGCTCGGACGCAGCCGTCGCAGTGAATGTCGGGAACGCGGAACGTAGGCATGGGGCGGGACTCCTGTGCGAACGGTTTTACCGGCCGGCCAACGGTTAGCGAGACCATGATACTCAATCGTTGAAAATAGCCACGGCCCGGGTCCAACCCGCCGACGCCCGATGCACCTTTACCGGGAAACACACGATATCGAACCCATCCGCCGGTAACGCGGCCAGATTTCCCAGCTTTTCCATCTGAAAATACCCGATCTCGCGCCCGGCCCGATGACCCTCCCAGATCAGGCTCACATCCCCGGTCGCCTTCACCTTCTCCCGCGTGAACGAGAACGGCGCATCCCAGCTCCAGGCATCCGTCCCAACCACGCGCACGCCGCGTTCGGTCAGCCACATCGTGGCGGCCTTGCCCATGCCGCAGCCTTTATCAACGAAATCGTCCTCGCCATAACGCGCCCCGGCGGCGGTGTTGACGATCACGATCTCCAACGGCCGCAGCGCATGCCCGATGCGCTTCAGTTCCGCCTCCACGTCGCCCGCCGTCGCCACATAGCCATCCGGCAGATGCCGAAAATCGAGTTTCACGCCGGGCTGGAAGCACCAGTCCAAAGGCACATCGTCGATCCGCCAGGAAGGCTCACCCCCCGGCTTCAGCGCGTGGTTCATGCTGGAGAAGAAGTGGTACGGCGCGTCCATATGCGTACCATTATGGGTGCTGATCGTCGCCACCTCGACCGCCGCATACTCGCCGTCCGGAAACTGATCGACCCGCACCCCCATGTAGTCCGCCATCGCCGGGGCGGTGTCATGGTGGTCCTTGTAGTCGATCTGCGGCAGCATGTGCGGCGGATCGCTGGCGATCCCCGCCTTCAGCGGCGAGGAGATATCGACAATTCGCCGAACCATTATTGCGCCGCCTTCATCAGTTTGGTCGGATCGGCGCCAACACGCCCGCTTTCCCCCGGTGCCGCCCTGGCCAGGCGGAAATCGTAATGCACCGCGCGCAGGCCCGGGATTGGGCTGGCCGGATCGTCCCTGGAATCGATCACCAAGGATTCAGACACGCCGAACACCGTGTCGGAGTCGATATACGGGTCGTCGCCAAAATACAGCGCGGTGACCAATTCGCGGTGGCCCTCGGCCGCGACCAGGCAGTGGATATGCGACGGCCGCATCCCATGCCGCTTCTGGCTATGCACCATGGCACCGACCGGCCCGTCCATCGGGATCGAGTAACCCAACGGCCGCACCGTCCGGAAATGGTAGTTGCCGTCGCTGTCAGTGAGGAAATTGCCGCGCATGTCCATCGACTCGCCCATCCGCTCCTGCAGGTCGTACATCCCGCGCTCGCTGGTCTGCCAGACCTGGATCAGCGCATTGGGAATCGGCGTTCCATCGGTTCCGGTGACCTTGCCGTACACCACGATCTCGGGTTCGGTCGGCGTTTCCACGATCTGCGCGCCAGGCGGCAGGACGGGGGCGCCCTCACGGAAAAACGGACCCAGCAGACTGCTTTGCGACCCGAGTTCGCAGGCCTTCTTGTCGTGCAGCGCGTTGACCACGGCACTCAGGCCCAGCACGTCCGACAGCAAGATGAACTCCTGGCGCAGCTTCGTGCAGGCCTGACCGACGGCGGTCATGAACTGGATGCCCTGCAACCATTCCTCCGGCGTCAGGTTCACCTCGCGGGCGAACGCATGCATATGGCGCACCGCCGCGTCGGCGACCTCCTTCTGGCGCGGGTTCGGTGTGCCGGCCATCTGCGACAGCGTTGCGTCGGTGATGGTGAATTCATCCAGATCCCGCATGGCAGCCTCCCAATGATCCTGTAGATCGCAGCTTAGGTTGAAACAGCCGCGCTTTGCCAGCCGCCCCGCCGTGTCTTAGGGTGCAACGAAGAAACCCAGCCGGAGGAAACCCACACATGTTGAAACTGCTGAGTGGCGCTGTTCTTGCCGCCACCCTTACGTTCGCCGCGGCACCAACCGCACGCGCCGCCGATCCCATCACCATCGGCTTCGGCATGGCACTGACCGGCGGCCTGGCGCCCAACGGCAAGGCCGCGCTGCTGGCGATGCAAATCTGGGAAGAAGAGACCAACGCCAAAGGCGGCCTTCTCG
>JAYUEJ010000010.1:0-2749 GCA_043739265.1 Rhodopila sp.
TGGATTGGCAACGTTCCAGGAGGATCCGGTGGGGTTGTTTCTGATGGAACGATTTGGCCTGGTCGATAATTTCGCATGGGCGAACGATTATCCGCATCATGAGGGGACCTGGCCGCACTCGGCTGAGGCCATCGAGCGGACCATGCCGGATTTGACCGACGTGCAGCGGGCGAAGGTTCTGGGGTTGAACGCGGCTCGGTTTTTTGGGATCGAGGTGCCGGCGCATCAGCGGATCGCGGCATAGCGAACGCGTTGTCATTGCGGCGAAGCAATCGGGGACATGGAGATTGCTTCGCCGCGCACTAAAGGACGATGCGCTGGTTCTCTGACGGTGGGTTTGCCTGGACATCGTGATTTCAAGGGTGTGTTCGAAACCAGTCTATATCAGCCTTTATGAATGACGTGCCGATATCAATGACGTGCCGGGCGATCGCCGCCCGGGCAGGGTGCCGCGCGTGGTGTCCAGGACAGGGGGAGGGTGCAAATCGCGCGTTCGTTCATTCTTTCTGCAACTTTAACACGGAGGCAGCCGGAGGACCACGAAGGACCACGGAGATTCGCGGTGCTGGCTTCTCGGGACCTGACGGACCGCGATTTTGGATTGCTGATCGCGGTGGATTGGAACAGCGGTTCGCGGATGCGGGAAGCATTTTATGGCGCCGCGGGTGACGCCACTGCGTCAGAGGCAGCGGTTTCTCAGTGGCCCTTCGTGGCCCTCGCGCTGTCTCCGTGCATAAAAAAATCCCGGGCCTGACACCCTCTCTACAGACAAATGGCAAGACGCCGGGCAGTCATACAACGACTGTGCCGATTGCCCCAAATCACGCACATTGACTGAGGATATCCTTGGTTTTGGTATGGAGAAACAGTATAAGGCAACGCCCAACAACGATCGCTGCGAAACCGCGCGCCATCCCCAAACCGTCATGGCCCGGCGCGTCCGAACCACTTTTCGCGGCACAGGCTTGCACAGCGGGCTCGGACACGCCGGGCCACGGTGTAGAAATGAGATTCACGCGATTTGCTTAATGCCGGGCGTCGCCCGGATAGTCCGGATTCCAGGCCACCGCCGAAAGAGTCGTTCCGGCAAAGTCGAGGATGTCCTTCACCTCGGCTGTCGGCTCATCGTCCAGAGACAGGGGCGGTTGGCGCGTTCATGGATGGTCTCCCTGGTCCTCGGCCGCCATGCGGTAGGAAACCGCGCCGTAGGTGCTGACGCAGTATGGAACGATATAGGTCAGCATCGCCTTCAGCCAGTTGACCGACGCGGCCCCGAACAGCGCATCGCCCTGATTGATCAGGTTCAGCAGCGTGCCGACCACGGCCGCGATCGTCATGGAGCGTCGGGGGACTCCGCTGGCCGTTGCGTAGCGCATCGCGCGTTCCAGGTTCGCCAGCATCGGTCGCTCCGTTATTCCCGCACCCGTTGCAGTTTGCTCACGACGAAGATGCAGGCGCAAACACCTTGTGCCGCGATGCGGATGGTTGCCGGGTGCCGTCGTGGCGGCGTTTGGCTCTGCCGGCGTTAGCGGTTGGTTTGCGCGTGTTTCCCTCGCGATGGCTTTATGGGGACGCAGGGTAGGCTGATCGACGCCATCCCAACGAGCATAGGACGTTCATGCCACACGGCGTTAATGGATGACCGGATATCGGCATAGAAGGGACATTCATCGCCACAACGATGGAGTAATATGACTATATCTTAGGCATAATAGGTAGAATTATAATCGGATGCATGTTATATGATCTTTTAAATATGACGATAATCATTTTTGCCTACTTAGACATCAATTCGCTTGAATAGCTGACCTTTCTCCCCTACCGTCTGCTGCGGTGCAGAACAACAGGGCTATATGATCAAGTGGTCGTTCCTCCGGGCGGGCCAGCCGCCGACCGCGTCCACAGCGTTCGGCCGGATCGATGTGATACGGCTGGACGCGCTGAACCGGGCGTTGGAAAAATCGCTCGCGGCGGTGCGTTGAGGTAGCAACGACAGCGCGGTCTCAACCCATTGTGCGCCGTGTATTGGGAGTAAATCCTGAAAAACCGAGACGAGATAAGAATCAATTGGGATGCCGACAGATATCGATAATCGGAGGTTGCCATGACGAAAAAATCTGCTCTTGGACCCGGCACGGCATTAAATGTTCAATATCACGTTTTGCCGCAGACCGCCGGGTTTACCGTCAGAATCATCTCGCCGCAAAATTTCATCCATCGCGTCGGCGGCTTCGAAACGGAGGGCGACGCACACATGTGGATCGGTGAGGCCCGGCGTCTTATCGAGAACGCCGGTTGGTTCGAATGAACGATCCGCCACCCTGGCCCGCTTATCCCGGCTCCAACAAACACGCATCGCCATACGAGTGGAACCGGTACCCCGCCGCCACCGCATGCGCGTAGGCCGCCAGCATCCGCTCACGTCCTGAAAACGCCGATACCAGCATCAGCAGCGTGGACCGCGGCAGGTGGAAATTCGTCAGCAGCCGGTCCACCGCCCTGAACCGGTAGCCGGGCAGGATGAACAACGCCGTCTCGCCCATAAACGGCTGTATCGTGCCGTCCGGCAGTGCCGCGCTTTCCAGCAGACGCAGACTGGTCGTCCCCACCGCGATGACGCGGCCGCCGTCCCTCCGAACCTGGTTGATCGTCCGGGCCGCCGCTTCGGTCACCTCGCCACGTTCGGCATGCATCCGGTGGTCGGTCACCCGTTCAACCCGCACCGGCAGGAACGTTCCGATCCCGACAT
>JAYUEJ010000011.1:0-8266 GCA_043739265.1 Rhodopila sp.
GAGCGGGCCATGGCGGTGCTGCGCCTCACCGCAAGGTCTGGCTTCGGTTACTGCCCGGTGCAACAGGACAGCGCGGCGATAATCGTCAAAGCGCGGGACCTCTTCAGTCGCTCAGCCGCATATTTATCCACATTCATCACCAGCCGCTTACCATCCCGCAGCCGCCAGACCTCAAGCCGCGGCGGTTTAGCGGTCAAAACGTCCTGACATCCCCGAGCAGCAGCCCGTCGCGTTCGACGAAAGCGTCATAACCGCGCATCGCCGCTCGGTTGCGTGCGATCCACTGCTCATCGCGGGCCTTGGCGATCGCGCGCTCGATACCTGCTTCCGCTGCCGCGCTCAGGTTGATGTCAAGCGTCCGGGCCTCCCGAACAAGGGCGGTCCGAAGGGTCAGATTGGTGGATCGTTTGCCGGCGTTATCAACTGGCCTGGAAAGATCGTTCATAGCCGTCCCGCGAACAGTGCTCCGAAGCAGAATGCGCGTCACCGACACGCATTACAAACTCAAAACACGCGCGTCAGGCTCGATCATGGCGTCGCGGCTGACAAGACCAAACGCAAAACGCCGCCGTCCATCCCCCGGGCGGGGGACGAACGGCGGCGCCAAACCAGCCGATAGAACCCGCAATTAACGCGAGTAGAATTCGACCACCAGGTTCGGGTCCATCTGCACCGGATACGGCACGTCCGAAAGCTTGGGGGCCCGAGCAAACCGGCCCTTCATGGCGCGGTGATCGACTTCCAGGTATTCCGGCACATCGCGCTCACTGCTCTGGGTGGCGTCCAGCAATACGGCGAGCTGCTTGGATTTCTCCTTCACCTCAATCGTATCGTTGTCCTTGACCAGATAGGACGGAATGTTCACGCGCTTGCCGTTGACCAGCAGATGCCCGTGGGAAACGAACTGACGCGCGGCGAAGGGGGTGACGGCGAACTTGAGGCGGTAGGTGACCGCGTCCAGCCGGCGTTCCAGGATCTCGATCAGATTCTCCGACGTGTCGCCCTTACGGCGCACGGCTTCGTCGTAATATTTGCGGAACTGCTTCTCGCTGATGTTGCCGTAGTAGCCCTTCAGCTTCTGCTTCGCCATCAACTGGGTGCCGAAATCGGTCGGCTTCTTGCGGCGCTGACCGTGCTGGCCGGGGCCGTATTCCCGCTTGTTGACCGGCGATTTCGGCCGGCCCCAAAGGTTGATACCCAGGCGGCGGTTGATCTTGTACTTACTTTCGGCGCGTTTAGTCATGGGCGCGTTGGCCCTTTCGTCCTGGTGTTGCGCCGGTAGTCCCATCGGTTTCATACCAATGGGCGGGCGCGGACCACGCCAGTGTTACCCTGGGGGCCCGTCCACGTTCCCGGCCGTGAAGAGCGCCGCCTATAGGCTGTCGGCTGGCGGCTTGTCAAACATTCCCCCGCCGGTTAGCACCCCTACCATGATCACACGCGGCGATATTATCTGGCTCGGGGTTTCGGCGGGCGTCACGGGCAGCCTGGTTGGGGGCATGATGCTTGGCATCGGCATGGACCTGATCGTCAACCAGCAACCCTGGGGCTGGCTGCTTTTGCTGCCGGGCGCTCCGGTTTCCGCGCTGCCGGGATGGCTGTTGGCCCGCAAGCTGGTTCGGCAAATCTGACCGGCGGCAAGCGACGCTGTATTCCTGGTTTTTCCATCGCTCATGCGAGGCGGTGAATGATGCCGTATCGTGCGGCCGATCCGGCTTTCAATGCGGTCTGCTAATGGTTTGACCGCCGCCAGCCTTTGGCATAATCTGTTCGTGCGTTTATTGCTTGTCGCTTTCGATCGAGAAACCCTGGAACAGGGCGGCAAACAATTATTCCGGCACGAGTAGGAAAAGCGATGGCAATTCCAGTCAGGTTTCCCATAACCAATCGGATTACCGGCAACAATTTCACCGTGACGCTTGCCGTCGGTTCGGGCGCGGCGGAGATCGATGTGCTGCTGGATACTGGCAGCAGCATGCTGACGGTGGATGGGGCGCTTTACGACGCCGGCGCGGACCGGGCCGCGACGACCACACAGCTTCTGCAGACGGCGCAGTTCAGCTCTGGAACGCTGATGGCCGCTGTCGTGCGGACGCCGGTCGGGTTGCTGACGGATGGCGACCCCACCGCGATCACCGTGCCGAAAGCCAATCTGGCGGTGGTTTACAATATTACCCCGAATTTGTTCGGCAGGGCCGATGGTATCCTGGGCCTGGCGTACCCGGCGCTTAATAAATCGTACCTGATGCCGAAGAATACCTGGGGTGCCGGCTATAAAGCGAACCAGTTGGCGCAGGGACAGCCCGCGGCCAACCTCGATCCCTATCTCAATCAGGTCGTCGCGGCGGGTTTGGCGGCCGACAAATTCGCCTTCGCGATCCAGCGTTCGGTAATGAGCGAAGCCGCCGACGGGGCGGCTGCCGATCTGTTGAATGCCGGTGTTTTCGTGATTGGCGGCGGGGCGGACTGTACAGATCTTTATACCGGCCCGTTCGCTTCGGTCGCGGTGGTACAGGCGGGTTATTACAACACCAATCTTGTCGCCGTTCAGGTCGGTGACCGGACCGTCGCCGTGGCACCCACCCCGGCCGGCGGCGCGGTGGCATCGAATTCGGTTGTCGATAGCGGCAACAGCAGCCTGATGCTGGACCCGGGTCTTTACCGGCAGGTCATCGGCCTGTTCAACGCGATCAACCCGATCTTCGGCACCGCGCTGGGAACCAGCGGCAGCTATGACCAGACGGCCCTTATTCTGGAGGCGTGGCCCGCGCTGCGGTTCGTTCTGCAAGGCGCCGGCGGCGGCCAGGCCATCGTTACGGTCGCCCCGCAGGACTACTGGCAGTTCGACAGCGACGGGCCGGGAAGGGCCACGACCGGGTTGACGGGCGGGAGTCCGCATCCGGGCCAGTCTATCCTGGGGCTGCCGCTGTTCGCCGGTCATTACGTGGTGTTTGACCGCACCGCTGCCGGCGGACGGGGTAGCATCAACTTTGCCGCACGCCGTACCGCAACCCCGGCCACGCCGATCGCGTAACACCAAGCCGCAATTGAAACGAACCACCGGAGCATCCTGCTCGGGTGGACCGATTTTTTGTTACTTAGCCGGTAATGGGGTTGCCGGCACCCTGTTGTCCCAATCCAGCGCGAAGCGACTTTGCGATCCCGGGCACTCCGGCACCGTCGTTGCCTTGCTGCTCGGCATCTCGCCGTTCGACTGTAGAGTGGCTGTCAGGCCATGGCTTTTTTGCACGGAGACGAACGCCGCCTCATCCGACGCAGCGCCAGAGAGGGGGGATATCACGATCCAGGCAAAGCGATCGTCTGAAACGTGCCTACCATCCAGGGATGGCTTCGCTGCGCTCGCAACGACAAGTTTGGCTAAACATTCACCGCTGTCATGGGAGTAATCCCGCCGGGTCAGGCGGCCGAAACCTCCTGACCCGTATTGGGTTTTGGCTACAGCGTCTTCATATACTCGACCAACGACCAGCGTTCGGCGTCGGTCATGCCGGCGTTGTCGTAGTCATGACCGGTATTGGCGTTGCCATCCAGGAGGGTCTGGAAAACGAAGCTGTTTTCGGTTGACGCGGCGGTTTCGTATCCAACCATTTTCGGATCGAACTCCCGCGTGCCGGTGTTAAAGGTCGCGCTGCGCCGAGCGGGGGGGAGCAGCAATTCCCACAGGTTGGGAACTGACCCGTTATGCAGGTAAGGAGCGGTTGCCCAGATGCCCTGTAGTGGACGGCCTTTGTAAACCATCTTCGGATTGGCTGGGTCGTCCTTGTACGTCTTGCAGGCGTTGGCTCTTACCTGCTTCTGATCCACCCCGGCCAGGAAGTTCGCCCGTCCCGGAACCGGCAATCCGTCGGACGCGAACAGCACCATACCCGCGACGTCGATTTTGTTGTCGGCCAGCACGCCGGTCACCGCGTTGGTAAGAAGCACCAGGCTGGGCGACGGATCGCGAATTGGCGGTCCGGCAACGATATTCGTTTTGTTGCCGGTGAACAGGCCGCTGCTGGCCGAGTCCAGCAACGCGTTGCAAGCCATCCAGAAATCGGTGTTCGCCGGCGGCATCCTGCCCCCCGCCATTGCGAAAACCGGTTGCAGCGTGACGGTGAATTTCTCGGTCAGATCGTTGGATTTGCCGGGCACCGTATGGCAGCCGGAACAATCCCTCGCGAACAACTTGCTCCCGTTATCCGCCAGCTTCTGGTCGATCGGCGGCAGCGGGGCCGACCACCGTGGCGGGTGCAGCCATGTAAGCTGCGCTTCCATATCGTTCAGCGCTTTGACATTGACGCTGGAGGTATAGCCGCCGCTGATCAAACCGGGATTTTTCTTGATGGCGATATCGCCATACACGCCGATGACCTCACCGGCGTTGCGGCCCAGCGCGCCATAGCGAAGATTTCCGATCGAGGCATTTTCGCTCAGCCCGTTCCACTCCACCCGGTTCAACTGAGGCACATTCCACAGGAACGGATAGCTTGTGGGCGCATCCGATGGATTGGCGGTCTGGTGGGTGATGCTGGTGGGCGTTGCGATCAGCGATACTTTATTGAAGATGTGGCCGATGGCATCCAGCCGTCCGAAACCATAGCGCACGCCCCCGGTATCGTTCAGACGGTCGAGCTTGTCGTTCCAGGCATTCCATTGCCTCAGGGCGGTTCTGAGCGTGGCAGCATCCGCCTGGGTTTTTTTCGCGCCAAGGACCTTTTTCGCGAAACGGTCGAACCTTGCCTGATCGGAGTCGGTCAGATGCACCGCGATGGCCAGCGCTTCGGTGAAGGCCTGGAAGTCGGCGAGCGCGGGGCCGCCATCGGCACGAATGGACGCACCTTTATAGGTCATTTCGGTCGTGTGGCACGCCGAACAGTTCAGGCCGACCCAGGGCTCCCGATCCGACTGGCCGCTTTTCCACCGCAGTTTGGTGAACGACAAATTCTTGTCGGACTGGCAATCGACCGTGAAGCCAAGCGGCAGCGCTCTGTCGTATGGACAGCCTTTGACCGGACTTTCCAAACCCGCGGTCGGATTGGGAAGGTAGCGGAACGATTTGATATGGGCCGGGTCCAGGAACGGCGCGGTGTTGTTTGGTTGTTCCAGATTGTCCAGCCAAGCCCGCGGTATCAGGCGCGAGCCTTGCGATGCGGTGTACCACGCGACCTGCTGGTCGGTGGTCCAACCCTGGGCGTTTTCGGCCCGGGCAGGATCGGGTGCCGGCGTGCATTCCGCGGCGAGCAAGAACAGCAATGGGATGGCAACAAACAGCGAACGTACGGAACGTAACATAATTTCCCCCTCTCGAACGAGTCTGAGAACCCGAAGATACAAGCTTATTTTATTCGTTAACTATACCGTAGCGACTACATGCTAGTACCGCCATCATTATTTCCCGTTATTTCTCATTTTGACCGCTTTGAACTCAAATTCTCCTCCTCGTCATGCCCGGACCTGATCCGGCCCCCCCACAAACCGCCTGACTCCGCTTGAATCGCCCGGTCAAGCCCAGCGATGACCGGGGAATAATGGCTTGCGCGCACAAAACGAGAAATGCTGACGGTCGATGTTCATCGCCGACAGTGACAGGTGTCTCGATGGTGATTTTGTCCGCTTGCGTTCCGGCGGACGATTGGACCACTAACGCAATCTATAGCGAACCGCCGTCGTGATCGTCACCTGGTCGGCGGTCATTGCGGCCGGAAATGGCGACAACATCGCGGTACTGAGCAACGCCAGCGTCGCCTGATCGAGCCGATCCGACCCCGATCCACCGGTGAGGCTAACGTCCAGCACCCGGCCGGATCGGTCAACGGTGAAACGAATCGAGACGGTTCCTTCCTCGCCGCGGGTGCGCGCCTGTTCCGGGTACGTTTTCTTCGCCGCGAGCCAACTTTGAACCGATGCCCCCCACACTGGATCTATCAGCGAACCGGCCGTTCGCGGCGGCGCGGGGCGATCAACCGAAGCTGGGGCTGATTTATCAGCGGATGGAACGGGGCCGCCAACGGGACTCGTCATCGGCCGGGCCTCAGTCAGGCTTTTTTTGGGCGCTCGATCGACCGCCGGTAAGGGCCGCGGCTTCACCACCGGTGGTATCAGATTCGGGCGTTGGATCGGGATCGTCACTTGTGGCTGAAGCGATGGCGACTCAGGCTCCGGCGGTGGCTCGGGCTGTTCAGAAACGAGCGGTTCGAGCGGCACCGGTATCGCCGCCGCCGGTGGTTCTGGAGTTAGCTGTTTGGTCACGGGCGGTTCGGCCACGGCCTCGGGCCGCGGTGCTTCGGGTTGAGGAACGGACGCTGCATCGGCGTTCGGTTCGTCTGCCGGTTCTGACCGCGCCGGGACTTCGTCTGCCGGCTGGAAGACGATTTCGACCATCGTCCGTTCGGAACCAGGCTTCTCTGGAATTTTGCTCACTACCAATGCCAGCAACACCAGGAAAGCCAGATGCAGAAGGACTGACGACGCCAGCCCGAACCACTGCCGCCCGCCTTGAGGCCGGCGCGGGGGAGCCAGCCTTGGCCCGACCGCGCCAACCGGCCGAACCAGGCCTTGTATTGAAAGCGGGCGTGGGAACAGGGCCGTCACGCGCAATAACCGCCCACTAAACCAGGCCGCGTCGATATCCAATCGCCATTGCTGTCTTTTGCCGGCTGCATTCAGAACAACATCGTTACGCCCAGGCGGGCGGAGGTGGGCTCTACGGGATGAAAATGTCTGTCGTTGACGGGCGCCGTCTCACCCTTGAGTTGGGACGGATAGTAGTAATCGATTTGATGAGCGCGTGAATTGAACAAATTGTAAATATCGAGACGCGCGGTGATGCTGTCCGAAATTTTGTAGCCCACCCTGAGGTCAGTCAGCGCCGTGGCTTTTGAGCGGACGCTATCGTCCTCGATCAACGGCCGCGGCCCGAAGTAACGGACCCGCAGGCCGCCCTCCCAGGGCCCAAGATCCTTCACGGTGACACCAACCGAGGCGACGTCCTGGACCGAACCGGGAATGGAGTTGCCAGGACGACCGGCCACGGTATCGGACAAGCCGTCATCGCGACCGCGGAACCGCGCGTTTGAGTGGGCATAATCGATATCGACAATCAGCCAGGGAAATGGCGTGTAGAACAGGCTCAGTTCCAGGCCCTTGCGCTGACTGGGCCGGCCCGCGGAGGTGCTGCCGGCGTCGCCGCTGAAGGTCAGTTCGCTGTCGATATCAAGGAAAAACAGCGAGGCCTCGGCCTGCAGATGTGGCACGATCGCAGTGCGGACGCCGATTTCGTAGCCAGTCGATTTCGTCAGCAGCGGCACCGGGTTCTGCCGGGCGATGGTGTTGTTGCCGGAGAACAACGTTGCCGTGGCATCGACGCGGGATAGCGCGCCGCGCACGTCGTTGCTATGAAAACCCTGACCCCAACTGGCGTAAAATTCGGTCTCCGCCCAGGGACCAAGGATTGCGCTGAATTTCGGGCTGGCGATGGCGCGTGTCAGCTCGCCGGAGTTGCTGGCCAGGGTGCTGTGGTCGGACCCGTAATAAAGATCGCCGCGCACCCCCGTGACGGTGCGGAATTTGTCCAGCCACTTCGTGCGGTTTTCCGCGTAGAGTCCAACACTTGACTCCACCACATGATCGTTGCGCACGCCGGCGAAAATCGCCTGGTCCATGGATCGCGCGAGCCCCAGATGAATGTCATCGGTGCGGGTCTGGAAGCCAATCGTGGTTTCGGATGGGAAACCGAACATTGTGTGCGGCACGGTATAACTGGTGTTGCCGCCGTAAATCGTGCGCCGGTCGCGCTGGACGAACTGGTCGCCTTTGTCGGGACAGAAAATTGAATCGGCGCCACAATCCAACGCGAACGTGAAGTCGCTCAACAAGGTCATGCTGTAATCGATGAAATACGCATTGGCTTTTAACAACCCGGCGCCCAACGGCCGGGCGTATTTCCCGGAAAGGCTGTACCGTTCGGTGTCACCGCCATCGGACGGATCGATTGCGCCGAAACGGCCGACCAGACCGCTGGCGACGGCGCGCTCCGGGATCTGATTGGTGGCGTGGAACGCATTGCGCATATACATGCCGGTGACCGAAAATCCGTCATCTTGCGTTCCCTGGCTGTAGCGCATCAACACATTCCCCTTGTTAAAATTATCGGGGATTGTCCAGGGACCATCAACATGTTCATACGCCAGCGCCAACAGTAGATTGCCGGCCCCCACAGGGCGCGACAGGGCGGTGAAACCGCGGTAATCGCCCAACGTGCCCA
>JAYUEJ010000012.1:0-2729 GCA_043739265.1 Rhodopila sp.
CTTGTGGCATCAGGCCAGCAGGCACGCCTCGTCAAACGGCAGGCGCGGGGATCGATCGAACACGCCGGACGGATCGCCGTGGCCGATGTTGACCAGGAAGTTCGACCGCCAGCCGTTGTAGCCGAAGAATTCTGCATCGACCTTGGCATTGTCGAAGCCCGACATCGCACCGGTATCCAGGCCCAGCGAGCGCGCGGCGATCATCAGGTAAGCGCCTTGCAGGGTGCCGTTGCGGAACGCCGTGGTGGCCGCCAGCGAATCGTTGCCGGTGAACCAACTGATCGCATCCGGGTTGTGCGGGAACAGTTTCGGCAGTTTCTCAAAGAATTTCGGATCGTAGGCGACGATCGCGGTGACCGGCGCGGACATCGTCTTTTCGGTGTTGCCGGCGGACAGAGCGGGTGCCAGCCTCTCCTTGCCTTCCTTGGTGCGGACAAACACGAAGCGGGCAGGGGAGCTGTTGGCCGAGGTCGGACCGTATTTCAGAATGTCGTAAAGTTCGTGCAGCGTCTCATCGGAGATCGGCTTGTCGTGCCACTTGTTGTGGGTGCGGGCTTCCTTGAACAGCAGATCGAGACCCGCGGCGTCGATGGTCATAGGCTACTCCTGAGTATTGTTGCGCGCAGCGTGAAAGACGTGTCGGCCGGCGTCAACAAGCGACTACATTTGGCCGTCATGGCCCGGATTGTCCCGGCCACGTATCGCGGCATGCGTGAGCCCGGACACGCGCCGGGCCATAACAACGGGCGAGCGCCCAGATTTGGCCTGCCGATCAGAAATCGACCTGCTCGACGGCGGTCACCTCGGGCACGTAATGCTTCAGCATGTTCTCGATGCCGTGCTTCAGCGTGGCGCTGGAGGACGGACAGCCGGAGCAGGCACCCTGCATGTGCAGCCGAACGACGCCCTCCCGGTAGCCGCGGAACACGATGTCGCCGCCATCGCTGGCGACCGCCGGACGCACGCGGGTGTCGAGCAGTTCCTTGATCTGATCCACGATTTCCCGGTCGGCTTCGTCCACGTCTTCTTCGTCATTGTCGGCATGGACACCTTCCATGACCGGCAGGCCGGCGACGAAATGGTCCATGATGACGCCGAGAACCTGTGGCTTCAGGGCTTGCCAGGAGAGTTCGTCGTTTTTGGTGATGGTAATGAAATCACCGCCGAAGAAGACTCGGGCGACGCCGGGCAAGGCGAACAGGGTCGTCGCCAGCGGGCTGCGGACGGCGGAGACGGCGGAAGCGAAGTCGGCGGTGGAAAGCCCCATGACGTCACGTCCCGGAAGGAACTTGAGCGTGGCGGGGTTCGGTGTGCCTTCGGTTTCAATGAACATGGCGATGGCCTGTGCTGTTCTGGAGGTGGCTAATCCGGACCACGGCGGTCCAGTTGGTCTGAGGCGATACATCGGTCGAAACCGGCGGCCTGACAAGGGGGAAAGCGCTGTCAACCCATCCGAACCATTACGATAGGGAAATAGCGCATACCTGAAGCAGTAATATTTGGGCGCCGCCTGACCCTGATATCAGAAACGCCCTTGTATCAGACGTGAAAGCTTTCACCGCAGCCGCAACGGCCCTTTTCATTCGGATTGGTGAAAGTGAATCCCGATGTCAGATTTTTGACCTCATAATCCATCACCGTACCGATCAGGAACAAAGACGCCTTGCGGTCCACCAGGACGGTCAGTTCCTTGTCCTTCACCACCTCATCGCTCAGCGCCGGCTCATCGGTCCAGGACATGGCATAGGACATGCCCGAACAGCCCTTCGTCTTGACGTCGATACGCAGCAGTTTGCCCTGATCACCCTTGGCATACAGCCCGCGCAGCCGTTCGGCGGCGGCGTCGGTCAGCGTCATCAGGGGCGGCAGGGTTCGGAGCTTGCGAGGGGCGGTCGTGGTTGTGTTCATTGTCCAGCCTATGTCGTGATCGATTAGAACATATTCAACTGAAGCCGGGCTTCCTCGGTCATGCGGGACGGATCCCAGGGCGGATCCCACACCGTCTCGACATGGCACGACGTAACACCGGGAACCATCAGCACGGCGTTCTGCACCTGCTCCGGCAGTTCCTGCGCGCTGGGGCAGGCGGGTGCGGTCAGGGTCATTTCTACCTTCACGCCGCCATCGTCGTCGATCTCCACTGCGTAGATCAAACCGAGCTCATAGATGTTCACGGGGATTTCCGGATCGAACACGGTCGCGATCGCCTCGATCAGCGTGTCCTCGCTGGGGAGTCCGGACGTTTCGACCGGGGTTTCGCCATCCGGGGTCCAGACAGTGTTGGGCTGAGTCACGTCATTCACTGCTTGCCTCCTTCGCGCCATCCAGCGCGGCGATCAGGGCATGCCAGGGCAGCGTCGCGCATTTCACCCTGGACGGATAGTCGTGGACGCCCGACAGCGGCGCCAATCGTTCCATCGGTTCGGCCAGCGACGGGTCGCAGTCCGGGCAGGCGCCGGTGCGCGCCATTTGCCGAAAGGCTTCGAACAACGCTCTGGTATCCGCCTTCGCGCGTCCCTGCACGGTTTCCGCCATCAGGTCGGCCGAGGCCACACTGATGGCACAGCCCCGCGCTTCAAAGCCCACGCGGCCGATCGCGCCGGCTTCGAACTTCACCCAGACCTGCACCCGGTCGCCGCACATCGGGTTGTCGCCCTTGGCGGTGGCATCGAAATTGTCCAACCGGACGCCATGCCGGGGCCTGCGGCCGTGATCCAGGATGACTTCCT
>JAYUEJ010000013.1:0-8189 GCA_043739265.1 Rhodopila sp.
AGATGCAGCCAGTGCTGCACGGCATCCGGCTGGTCGTGCCGTGTCAGCAGGCTGGTCCGCAGAAGGTCCGCGGCCCGGGCGAGCTGGCCGGATTGTTCCAGCAGACGGGCCTGCTGATTCAACAGGGCGATGCGGGAGTCATCGGGCTGTAGCGCGTCGGTCCAGACCTGAAGAGCCGCCTGTGACTGGCCGTGGCGTTCAAGCTGCAGACCGAGGTTGATGGCGGCCGGGGCGAATCCGGGGCTGATCGCCAACGCCGCGCGATACGCATGCATCGCCATCGGCACGTCGCCGGTAGTCCCAAGTTCGGTTCCCAGATTGAACCAGGCCGACGGCAGGTCGGGCGTTCCTGGCGGTTGGGCGGCGATCCAGGCGGTGTAGAGCGCGATCACCGCTGGCAGACCAAGGCCGGAGCCGATTGCCTCGGCGGTGGTGACGATGTCGCGAAAGGGGGAGGCTGCGAGATGCATGGGAGGGCCTGCCGGAAGGTTTGGCGGCATTGAGGCATGGCAAAGGTTAAGATCGGGTTAACGGCGACCGGTGGTCAGGCGGCGCTCAACGATAGGCGAATCGCCCGGCACTCCTGTCCCCATCATGGCTTACGGATGGGCTACGGTTGCGAAGCGATCGCCGTTGGGGTTGCCTTACTCCGGCTGCCCGGCCTTGTGCGCCAGCAGCGCCATCAGCCGTCGGTCGCGCCATTCCTGCCGCACCGGCTGCATGTTGGCCGGCAGTTCGGCGCGACGGGCCTGATGCAGCCGATCCACCAGGGCGGCATCCCAGGCGAGTGGTTTCATCTGTTCCTGCATCGTCGCATATAACGGACCGTAACGGTTGCAGTAATCCGCCAGGCCGCCGGGGGCGTTCAGGTCGATGGTTTCGAGCGGGCCCATGAAGCTCCAGCGCAAACCGAGGCCATGTTTCACCAGTGCATCGAGGTCGGCGGGCGAGATGACGTCGTCGGCGACCAGGCGGAACGCCTCGGCCAGCAATGCGCCTTGCAGGCGGTTGAGCGCGAAGCCGTCGATTTCTTTCTTCACCGTGGCGGGGACCTGGCCGGCTTCGACCATGATGGCGCGGGTGCGTTCGGTGACGGCCGGGTCGGTCCAGGGGGCAGGGCAGATTTCGACCAACGGGATTAGGTACGGCGGGTTGACCGGATGGGCGATCAGGCAGCGATGGCGGGTTTTCAAATGTTCGGTGAAGGCGCTGGCGGGGATGCCGGACGACGATGACGCGATGATGGCATCGGGCTTCGCGGCCCGTTCCAGTTCCTCGAACAGCGGGCGTTTGATGTCGGGGCGTTCGGGACCGTTTTCCTGGATGTATTCGGCGTCGCGGAGGGCGTCCCACATCGATTGCGCGGGGTGGATGCGGGCCAAAACCGTTTCGGGCGCGTCGGCGAGCAGTCCGGCGGCGCGCAGTTCCGGCAGGCGGTCGGCGATGAAGGTCATTGCTTGCGTGGTTTGCAGCGGAAACTGGTCCCACAAGGTCACGTTGAATCCGGCCCTCGCGAAAACGATGCTCCAGGCTCGGCCGATCAATCCGGCCCCGATAACGGCGACGTTGGTCATGGTGGGATCTCCTGCCCGGTCGTTTTGCTTAGCGAAGGGATGCGGCCATCCGCCTGTTCGAGTCCTTGGACCGGGAGAGTGCCGCGTCGCTGCGCTTCTCGCAATGACAAGAAGGGGGGGGGACAGGAATAAGCGGTGTCGCGCACCGGCTTGCGCGATGACCGGTTGGGCGTCAGTTTCCCGGCCTTGGAATTCAGGAGGCAACACGCGATGAGCAACATGACCCGGGTGGCGGTGCTGGACGATTGGCAGGGTGTGGCGCGGGGTGCCGCGGACTGGTCCGGGTTGCAGGCGCGGGCCGAGGTGGTGTTTTTCCAGGATGCGTTCGCCGACGCCGACGATGCGGCGGCGAAGCTGGCGGATTTTGAGATCGTGCTGTCGATGCGAGAGCGGACTCCCTTGCCGGGTTCGCTGATCGATCGCCTGCCGAAACTACGGATGTTGGGGATGACGGGAGCGCGGAACCTGTCTTTGGATACGGCGGCGTGTACGGCGCGGGGGATTCCGGTGTGCTGCACGCAGGGCGGCGGGTATGCGGATTCGGCGACGGCGGAGCTGGCATTGGGGTTGCTGATCACCGCGGCGCGCGGGCTGGCGGTGGGGGATGCGGCGATCCGAGCCGGGGGGTTCCAGATGGGGGTGCCGGTGGGGATTGGTCTGGCCGGGAAGACACTGGGGGTGATCGGGCTGGGGAAGCTTGGTCTGTATATGGCGGGATACGCGAAGGCGCTGCGGATGAACGTGATCGCCTGGAGCCAGAATTTGACGCCGGAGACGGCGGCGGCGGCGGGGGTTCGGCTGGTGTCGAAGGATGAGCTGATGGCGACGGCGGATGCGATCAGCATCCACATGGTGCTGTCGGATCGCAGCCGCGGGCTGGTAGGGCGAGCGGATATCGCGAAGATGAAGAAGGGCGCGATTTTGGTGAATACCTCACGCGGGCCGATTGTCGATGAGGCGGCGATGCTGGAGGCGCTGCACGCCGGTCGTATCGTTGCGGCTCTGGATGTGTATGACCGGGAGCCTCTGGCGGTGGATCATCCGCTGCGGACGGCGCCGAATACGGTGCTGAGTCCGCATCTGGGGTATTGCGTGCAGGAGACGTGGGACGGGTTCTATCCGCAGATGATCGAGAACGCGCTGGGGTTCATGGATGGGACGCCGGTGCGGGTGATTAATCCGGAGGTGCTGAAGGGGTAGCGCGGGGCGTTCCTGGCGCCGCTATCATGGTGACTCCCTCGGTATTGCCAGTGCCGATACCGAGGGAGGAATGATCTGGTAGAGACCCGATAGTCGTTATATTTGGACAAATTTATTATCGAAATAAAGAATAGCGCAAAGAGCTATATCGCCGGGAAAGTTATTTTATAAATTCGCATGGCGTCGATGATACCTTCGGCAGCCATGCGGGAAGCATAACTTAGCCAGGCAAGGGGGGGCGTGACTACCCACGACAAACAGTGAGGGGGCGGTCAATGTGCGTGATTTTGGGCAATCGGCACAGACGTCGTATTGCTGTCCGGTGTCTTGCCGTTGTTCTGTGGAGTGGGTGTCAGGCCAAGAATTTTTTATGCACGGAGACAGCGCGAGGGCCGCGAAGGGCCACTGAGAAATCGCCGCCTCCGACGTGATGTCGTTACCGGCGGCGGCATAAAATGCTTTCGACATCCCCGGGCTGCTGCGCCAATCCGGCGCGATCACCAATCTAAAATCGCGGATCGTCAGGTCCCGAGAAGGCGGCACAGCGACTCTCCGTGGCGCTTCGTGGTGCCTGCGTCATGTCAATGCGGAAAGAATGAACGAACGCGTCATTTGCACGCTCCCGATTTGCACGCTCCCCTGGCCCGGACACCGCGTGTGTCACCCCGTCGCTGGGCAGGGCTGGGTCATGGTGGTCGGATGACGCACCGTTTCCAGTCAGTTCAAAACCGGGTGACCCGATCCGCCATGGATGAAACTGGCCAGCCACAGGATTTTGCCGGTCGCCCTTCCGTGGTAATTTCTGTTTGGGGTGACAATGCTCTTGGCGACCGGGATGCCGCCGCAGTGGCGCGGTCGGCGGTGGTTCCGAAACGCCTGCGTCTCATCGATCGCCCGCTGGCATGTTTTGTTTATGAGTGATCTTCGCTCAGGCGGTTTGCCTATCGGCGGTCAGGACCGCCTCATAGACATCGAGCGTGGCCTCCTGCATCGCCCGTACCGTCGGCACGGACGCGCGCGCCCGCTGCCCCAGCGCGAGGCGCTCGAGGGGGTCGAGATCCAGCGCCACGGCGATCGCCGCGGCCAGCGCGTCAGGATCGTTCGGCTGCACGCGCCAGCCGGTGTCGCCGTGACGCACGGTTTCCACAGGACCGCCGAGATCGGCGGCAATCACCGGCCGAGCCATTGCCTGCGCCTCGATCACCACACGGCCAAAAGCCTCGGGTTTGGTGGAGGCATGCACGACCACGTCCGACAGGGCCAGCGCGGCGGGCATGTCGTCGCACTGCCCGACCAGCCGCACCCGGTCGGCGATTCCCAGGTTTCTGGCCTGATTTTCCAAGTCTCGCGCGTAGCCGTGACGGCCTTGGTGGGCGCCGACGAAAATGCACATCACGTCCGGCCGGTTTAACCGTGCAATGGCGTCCAGCAGGACGGTGTGGCCTTTCCAGGATGTCAGCCGGCCGGGCAAGACCACCGTGCGGACCCCGTCGGGTAGGCGCCACGCGGCCGCCAGTTTGGCGATGCGGTTGCCCGAAACCAGTGCGGGATCGAATACCGCCAGATCGACGCCGCGGGGAATAACCCGGATGCGGGCCGGATCAAGGCGATGTCGGGTGGCGATCAGGTCGGCGATGAAGTGGCTGGCGGCGATGACGATGCGTCCGCGCGCCATGACGGCGTTATAGTGGCGCTTGAAGGGGAAGGCTTCGCTGTAAGTGCCGTGATAGGTCGTGACGAACGGCACGCCGGTGCGTTGGCAGGCAAACCAGGCTGACCAGGCGGGTGCCCGGGATCTGGCATGCACCAGCGACACTTTGTGTTCGCGGATCAACGTTTCCAGCGCGGCGGCGTTGCGCCAGATGCCGATTGGGGATTTGGTCGTCAAAGGCAGGGTGATGTGGATGCCGCCACAGCGTTCGATTTGATGCACCATGGGGCCGCCGGCGCTGGCGACCAGGGCGGTGGCCTCGGCTTCGGTGATGGCCTGGGCGATTTCGACGGTGCCACGCTCCACCCCGCCGGTGATCAGGGAGGGGAGGACCTGCAACACGACCGGCGAATCGGGAGACGGCGACATTTAACAGGCGTAGCATGGTTGAACGTGACGGACAGCATGGGCAGAAAGAGACAAGGGGCATTCGGGTGATCAGGCGATTCTCGCTTGACGCACCGTTCTGTGCGTGACGACCGGCGGATTGTGTCCCGCCAGATCGGCAGGTATCGGTTGTTGCCTGCCATGAATTTAGTAAACAGCCACCTGATCCATATCAGCCTTGATCAATGCCGTGTTGCGCGATCGCCGCTTGGACGGTGTCCCGCGTGGTGTCCCGGCCAGGGGGAGCGTGTAAATCGCGCGTTCGTTCATTCGTTTCTTAGTTTTAACACGGAGGCAAGCCGGAGGACCACGAAGACCACTGAGAGTCGCTGTGCTTGCACTTCGGGACCGGACGGCCCGCGATTTTGGATCGGCGATCGCGATGCATTGGCGCAACGGGGGATTGGAACAACGGCGGATTGAAACAGCGGCCTGGGGTTGTTGGAAGCATTTTATGGCGCCGCCAGTGGCGGCACTGCGTCGAAGGCGGCGGTTTCTCAGTGGCCCTTCGCGGCCCTCGCGCTGTCTCCGTGCAAAAAAATTCCTGGCCTGACACCCACTCTACAGAACAACGGCGAGACACCGGACAGCAATACAACGACTGTGCCGATTGCCCCAAACAAATTGCATTGACTGGGTAAGTCCCGGGTGCCCGCAAGGAGCAAAAGACCGTTTTCACGATGACAGGACCCTTGCCTGGAACTGCCACCTCCGTCGTGGCGCGGCGCATTCAGCCGAACTGGCGCGGCACCGGATGGACCAGGTGACCCGGACACGTCGCGCCACGGTCAAAGGAGGACGCGCGGTTTCCGGTCATCGTGGAAATGCTGTAGCATGCGTTTGGGGAAACCAGGAGGTTGGAACGCCAAGAACGCCAACAACGCCAAGGTAACGCGTTCACCGCCGAACACCGAGGCGTGGCTGGCTTCAGCCGGTCCCTCGGGCGGCCCGATGCTTATTCATCAGCTCCTCTTGGGGACCGGGCGACGATGACGCAGCATGACCTGTTTGCCAATCGCACTCGTCGTATGCGATCCCCCTGTCTTTTCTGGTACTGCCGCAGGCGAGTGTCGTCGGCGGCGAAACGCATATCGTGGCGCCGCTGGTAGCCGTTTCGCCACGAACCCCGCAAACACGACTGTTGCTGATTGTCGATCACGAGGTGAGGATTATACCGTCATGTTCGGCCTGATTACGCAGCTTCCCGCCCGCTTTCTCTGCAACACGGTCGGTTCCATCGCGCAATACCGGGACGACCTGACCCGCGCATTGGACTGACTATTTTCTTTGGGATCTATTACCGATGACTGAGACCACTGGCCGCCTCGATCGCGGCAACGGCATTGAACTCGCCTGGGTGCGCCTGGACGGCGTTGGCCCTACGGTGGTGTTCCTGCCGGGCTTTCGGTCCGACATGACCGGGGACAAGGCGACCGCGCTGGCTGCGTTCTGTGCGACGCGGGGGTTGGGGATGCTGCGGTTCGACTACTCCGGGCATGGAGTTAGCGGCGGGGATTTCCTGGATGGCACGATCGGGGCCTGGGCGGCGGACGCGCTGGCGGCGATCGATGCGTTGACCGCGGGGCCGTTGGTTTTGGTTGGATCGTCGATGGGCGGATGGATCGCTTTGCTGACCGCCATCGCTCGGCCGCATCGGGTTGCCGCATTGATTGGTATCGCCGCGGCGCCGGACTTCACCCAGCGCCTGATGTGGGATTCGATGCTGCCATCCGAACGGGCGACGCTGGAGCGGGACGGGGTGTTGTATGTGCCCAGCCAGTATGGCGATCCGACGCCGATTACGCGGGCGTTGATCCGGGATGGGGCGGACCATCTGGTGCTGACGACGCGTATGGCGATCCGGTGTCCGGTGCGGCTGCTGCACGGTCAGGGCGACCCGGATGTGCCGTGGGAACTCGCGCTGCGCATCGCCGAACAGGTGGAGACGGCGGACGTGCGGGTCGTTTTGGTGAAGGACGGGGATCATCGGCTGTCCCGGCCGGCGGATTTGGCGCTGCTATGCCAGACCGTTGCGGCGGTCCTCGATCAGGATCGCGCGTAGGCCTTCGCGGTAGGTCGGATAGAGCCACTCGATGCCCAGCGCCGCCTTGGTTTTGGCGCTGGAGACTTTGCGATTCTCGGCCCAGAAGCTTCGAGCCATGGGACTCATGGTCGGTAGGGCGTCGGCGAAGGCGACCGGTTCGGGTGCGGGGATGCCCAGGAGTAATGCGGCCTCGGTGACGACGGCGGCGCTTTCGGACGGTTCGTCGTCGGCCAGGTTCAGGATACGGCGACCGTTGGGGCGGGCCTGTCGCATGGCGGTGGTGACGGCGCGGGCGATGTCGTCGCGATGGATGCGGCCGAACTGGTGGCCGGGTTTGATCATCCGGCGGGCGCTGCCATTTCGGAGATCGTCGAAGGCCGATCGGCCGGGGCCGTAAATCCCGGCGAGGCGAAAGATGTCCACGGCGCATGCGCCGGCGAGGCGGCTCCAGGCGTTCTCGGCATCCACCCGGCGTTGGCCACGGGCCTGCGACGCGGCCGTTGCGGTGTCTTCATCGACCCAACCGCCCGCTTGGTCGCCATAGACGACGGTGCTGGACAGGTAGCCGATCCAGCGTAGTCCCGGCGCGGCGGCGATGGCGGCGGCGTAGCGGGCCAGGACCGGGTCGCCCGATTGGTCCGGGCCGGCGGTCGTCAGCAGATGCGTGGCGGATTGGACCGCGGAGTCAGCCGCGTCGAACGGGATGCTTGCGTCCGCCCCCGCGCGGGTGGTCCCGGCGACGGTGAATCCGGCGGCGATGGCCGCTTTGGCAATGGCGGAGCCGCTGTAGCCCAGACCGAAGATCAATAACCGGTTCATGCCAAACCCCGCCGCTTAAGGATGATCCGCCCGAACGCCCCGAGGCCGAAATTCATCAGGATTCCGGCCAGCGCCAGCAGCACCAGGGCGGCGAACATGCGCGGCATTTCCAACCGGAAGCTGGACTCCAGGATGCGGTATGCCAGTCCCGAGGCAAAACCGCCTGATCCGGCGACCAATTCCGCCACTACCGCGCCGACCAGGGCCAGACCGCCGGAAATCCGCAGGCCGGACAGAAAATAGGGAAGCGCGGCGGGCAGGCGCAGCAGGGCCATCGTACGCCGGCGGTTGGCGCCATACAGGCGGAACAGGTCGGTCAGCTCCGGCGGCGCCGAGGCCAGGCCGGTCGCGGTGTTCGCGAACAGGGGGAAAAACGCGACGATGGTGGCGCAGACGACGAGGGCGACGAACGGTTCGCCCACCCAGATGATGATCAGCGGCGCGATGGCCGGCA
>JAYUEJ010000014.1:0-8153 GCA_043739265.1 Rhodopila sp.
TGGCAACCGCTGCTGGATTCCAACGAGTCGCCGCTGTCTCCTTATCGAGTCATCAAGGAACTGATGGGCGCGGTCGATATCGACAACACCATCATCACCCACGATGCCGGCAGCCCGCGCGATCAGATTTCTCCGTTCTGGGTTTCGACCACGCCGCTGTCGTATATCGGCTGGGGCAAGACGACGCAGTTGGGCATGGGGCTGGGGCTGGCGATGGGGGCCAAGCTGGCGAAACCGGACAAGCTCTGCATTAACCTTTGGGGCGATGCGGCGATCGGCTTCACCGGGATGGACTTCGAGACCTGCGTGCGTGAGCGGATCCCCATCCTGTCGATCCTGCTGAACAATTTCTCCATGGCGATCGAGTTGAAGGTGATGCCGATCTCCACCGAGAAATACCGGTCCACCGATATCTCCGGCGATTACGCGGCAATGGCACGGGCGTTTGGCGGGTATGGGGAGCGGGTGACTCAGCCGGGGGATATCAAGGCGGCGATCCAACGCGGGATCGCGCAGACACAGGCGGGCAAGCCGGCGTTGCTGGAGTTTATTACGGCGAAGGAGACGCGGGTTTCGAAGTTTTGAGTGCGAAAGGCGAGGGGCTTTGCCCCTCGACCCCATCAAAGGCTGAGCCTTTGAAATCCGTTTATTTAAGTTAGGGTCCGCCGGCAGGCGACGTCTGGGCTTTAACGATCGAGTTGGCCCCCAAACCCAAACAACCTGGACCCAAGGGACGAGTTCCTTGGTGGGTCCAGGGCAAAGCCCTGGTCTTTCCTAAACTAAATCGACCGCGAACCGCGTTAAATCCGCCAGCCGGCAATGCCCCAGCGCCCCTGCCTCGGTTGAATGCAACACGACCTGAGGCGGCGCCCCGGCATCCAATGCCTCTTGCCAGCGCGGCGCGCACAGGCACCAGCGGTCACCTGGCTTCAACCCGGCAAAGCCGAACTCCGGATGCGGGGTGGACAGGTCGTTCCCCTGTGCCTTGCTGAAGGCCAGGAATTCAGCCGTCATCACCACGCAGACGGTGTGGCTGCCGACGTCCTCCGGGCTGGTTTCGCAGCAGCCGTTGCGGAAAAACCCGGTCATCGGCGCGTTTGAACACACCCCGATCGGGCCGCCCAGCACGTTGCGGCCAGGGGGGCGTGATGGGCGGCGGCCAGGACTGCGTCCGGATTCGTCGAATGGCATAAAAACACCTCGATGCTTATGAGTTTGTTTACCATTGGCTGCCACACTGTGGCCATGAGCAACCGCATTCGTTCCTCCAGCATGGCCATTGCCAACACTTTTGCTTTCAGCGGCATCGAAGCCGTGCCGGTGGAGGTGCAGGTTCAGGTCACTTCGGGCACGCCGGCCCTGATCCTGGTCGGCCTGCCCGACAAAGCGGTGGGCGAGGCGCGGGAGCGAGTCCGAGCGGCGTTTTCGGCGATGGGATTGTCGCTGCCGTTGAAGCGGGTGTTGATCAACCTGAAACCGGCGGATCTGGCAAAGGAGGGCAGTCACTATGATCTGCCGCTTGCTCTGGCGCTGCTCGCGGCCATGGACGTGCTGCCGCGCGACGAAATCGCCGGTTACGCCGCGCTCGGGGAGTTATCGCTGGATGGCTCGCTGAACCCGGTTGCCGGTGTGCTGCCGGCGGCGATCGGGGCCTCAGCGCGCGACATGGGTCTGATCTGCCCGGCCAGCCAGGGCGGTGAGGCGGCCTGGGCCGGGCGGATCGAGGTCCTGGCGGCACCCGACCTGCTCAGCCTGATCAATCATTTTCGCGGTACTCAGGTGCTGACCCCACCGAATACCGCCGGCGTGGCGCAGGCCGCTTCCCGTCCCGACCTGAGCGACGTCAAGGGCATGGAGACCGCCAAGCGTGCGCTGGAGATCGCCGCCGCGGGAGGTCATAACCTGTTGCTGGTCGGGCCGCCGGGGGCGGGAAAATCCATGCTTGCCGCGCGTCTGCCGGGGCTGTTGCCGGATTTGGACCCGCGGTCGGCGCTGGAAGTCAGCATGATCCACAGCATCGCCGGCTTGCTGGACGGCGGCCGGCTGGTGATGCGCCCGCCGTTTCGCGAACCGCACCACTCGGCGTCCCAGGCCGCCATCAGCGGCGGCGGGCACCGCGCTCGGCCCGGTGAGGTCAGTCTGGCGCACCGTGGCGTGCTGTTCCTGGACGAGCTTCCCGAATTCCCCCGCCAAGCCCTGGAAGCCCTGCGCCAACCGATGGAATCGGGACGCACCACAGTGTCGCGCGCCGCTGCCCACATCACGTATCCCGCACGTTTCCAGCTTGTCGCGGCGATGAACCCATGCCGCTGCGGCTATTTGGGGCAGGGAGGGCGGGAATGCGGACGCGCGCCCCGGTGCGGCGAGGACTATCAGAATCGCGTCAGCGGGCCGGTGCTGGATCGCATCGACCTCGCGGTTGACGTGCAGCCGGCGAGTGCCGCGGAGTTGGCGCATGCGCCGCCCGGTGAGAACAGCGCCGTCATTGCCGTGCGCGTCGCCGGTGCTCGGCGGATCCAGGCCGAACGGTATGGCGCGGACGGTCCGCTGTGTAACGCCGAGGCTGACGGCAAGCTGATCCGCTTGCTGCCGGATGCCCAAAAATTGCTGGAGCAGGCGATGGAGCGGCTGCGTTTGTCGCCGCGTGGCTATACTCGCACGATGCGGGTTGGGCGTACGATCGCGGACCTGGCCGGTGCGGAGACGGTGGGGCGGGTCCACGTTGCCGAGGCGTTGGCGTTTCGGCACCGGACGCCGGGGCGGTGAGCACAAGCCACGCTTGCCGTTCGATTCGAGTCTGATTATGATCCCTGTTCGATGAGAATGATTCGCAACTAGGGAGCCTGTGCCGCGATGGCGCAAGAAAGTCTTATCGCTCGCCGCTGCGAGCGTGCCGTGGTCACCGCCTACAGCGAGCTGCGCCAGATCGGTTCCGACGACATGTCTGCCTTCCAGGCCTGCACCGCGTTGTACCGGATTCACCATCCGGAAGCCTCGATCAATGAAGCCCGGCGTCTGGTCGCGGAGTGGATCGACCATCATCTGGTCCGCAAGGACCCCGGTTCGACCGAGGGATGTCCCTGCGACTAATCGCGGAGCTCCCTGACACGAGCCGCGATTTAGGTGTGCAGCGGCAGCACTGTCCCAATGCCTCCTGGTTGATAATGATCGCCGAGTCCAATCGAGAGCATCACGCCCGCACTGGTCTGCTGCATTTGCAAAGCCCCGCCATCATTGGGGTCACTGACAAATCTTGTGGTATTCACCAGCTTGCTGCCATTGAACATCTCAAGGACACCATTCAGTAATTCCCCTCTTGTCGCCTGCATACCCATAAAGGCCACGAAGCCTGAATTCAATACGATAGCGCCATGGAATGTCGAAGGATGGTCGATTTGCAGTCCCGCATCATCAGGACCGGGCGCACTGATATCGAACGTCAGGCGTTTGCCGACCGAACCTTTGATCTCCATGAATTCACCGGTTGCGTTGCCGCCAAGGAGAAAGAGGGTTCCGGTTCCGACAATCTTGTCTGACAATACCGTATTGAACGCATGAAAACTACTGTTGCCGATAAACGATAACTTGCCTCCGGAAACATTCAAGTATCCGGAGACAATATTAGCCGTCAGGGTTAGCGTGCTGCCGACCGCTGCATTGATATTGACATGAGAACCGGGGCTGCTCGCCGATATCTTAAGCGTCGTTGGCCCACTGGTATCAATATTGGCTGTCGCGTTTGGAGTGATGAGAAGTGTATCCCCGGCCAAATCATTGCCGGACACAATCATCGTGCCTGATCCCATCGACAGCGTGTAACCGGCTTTTGGCGCGACCGAAGGCGACCAGTCGGCGGGATTGGAGGCAAGGTTGTTACCGCCCCCAATCCATGTGAGCGAAATCGGCTTTGGCGTTCCTGTGATTGGATCTATCGTGGTTCCTGATGTCCAGGTGCCAGCAGGCGTGGTCTTGGAATACCACAGGCCCGCCGTGTTCTCCTGCCAAAGCGTGTCGTTGACGATAGCGATCTGAATGACATTTTCTGTCGTCGGATCGATCGCCCCGTCCACGGTCACCTGATAGCCCATGGCGCTGTTTGCCTCGGTCAAACCCCAAAAATTGCCGTTGGCGTCAACAAGCCTGGTTGTGCCTCCGGCAACGGTGATGGCATCGTTGGCCGATACGCCCGGGATCGCGACTGGCACGGTCGCATTCGGCCACTGCACCCACGCCGCCGTTGGCGAAGTTTTGGAGTACCATTGGTTGTCAGCGTTTTTCTGCCAGACCAAACCGTAATAATACACCAGTTCATCCACATCGGCGGTGGTTTGATCAACCTGGCCGTCGATGGTTATCTGGCCATTGGCGTCAATCGCCCACACAGTGTCACTGGCATCAGTGACGGACGCTCCTGTCCCAGTCATCACGGTGTCGTTCGGCGAAACAGCCATTGCACATCTCCCTTTTTTGCAACCGTGCGCTGTTCGCGGTTCGGTTACAATGACGAAAGGGATGCGGCCGATCACACTTCGGGGTGTCGGGCCTCAACCATTGCCCAGCCCAGCAGCAGGAAAAACCAACCGCCCACCGGCATGCTGATAAACCCGGTCGTGGACTGGATCGGCCAAAGCTGCACAGCGATCGCCGCGAACAGCGCCACTCGCAGCGGTTGCGGATCGCGCCACAAGCCGCGCCCTAACGGGATCAGCCAGGCGATCGCCGTGGCGCAGAACAGCGCCAGGCCGATGAAGCCGCCGTCATCCAGCGCCTGGAACCAGAAATTATGCGGATGATGCCAGCAGATTACCGCACCGCCGCCATCCGGCTGACTGCCATCGAAGCTCGGGCGGAAATACTTTGGTTGCGCACATCCCGTATCGAAACCGTCGAAGCCCAGGCCGGTGAGCGGATTGCGTTCGCCGACCTCCAGCGCCCGCGCATAAAGCTGGCCGTAATGCGAGGTCGCGAAATGCTCCATCTGAGTGGAGAATTTCTCCACCAGCCGGTAATAGGCGTTCGGTGCGACGATCGGTGAGGCGGCCAGCAGCAGCGCGCCGGCGAGTGCGGCGGTCAGGATCACCGGCCGCAACCGGCGGATCAGAACCGCGACGATCACCAGTCCGAACACCACCAGCACCAGCGGCATCCGTT
Organism: Rhodopila sp.; assembly: GCA_043739265.1. Classification (GTDB taxonomy): domain Bacteria; phylum Pseudomonadota; class Alphaproteobacteria; order Acetobacterales; family Acetobacteraceae; genus Rhodopila. Next base: position 5,152 of record JAYUEJ010000014.1, read on the forward strand.
GGCCGATCAGCACCATGATCATCACGCTGCCCAGCAACAGCGAGTAGGCCGCGGTGGTGGCCCCGATCGTCCGCCGCACCAGCAAGGCGGCAACCGCCGGCAGCACGGCGGGGATGATGATGCGCGCCATGGGCGGACCCGCCCTGGCGGTGCCGAACGGGCCGGTCAGGACGCCCTCGGCGGCAGGCGGCCAGCCGATCAGGTTACGCCCGACGATGGCCTGAACCACGCTGTTCAGCGCGATCCACGCGGCCGAGGCGGCCACCAACCGATACAGCCAGCGCCGCGCAAGCGGGGTCCGCAGCACGTTGTGTTCCATCGCGGCGACCAGGATCAGGAACCGTACGGTCGCGACGGCCTGGACCAATGACCGCACGCCGCCTTCGCCCAGATCGGTGCCAGGGATCGGCAGGGAGCAAACGACCAGCCAGGCCCACCAGGCACCAGCGACCCACAGCCAGCGCGTCCGCACCCACTTCCAGTCCCCGGACAGCGCGGATCGGCCGAGGAAGCACACATCCGCCGCACCGATCGCCAGTTCGGCCACCCCATGCGCGTGCAGCAGCAGCAGCGGCAGCAGCATCACGCTATACAGCGCGACCCGATCCAGGGTGACAGCGGAGCGCGTTCGAAGGGTGGCGGACATGCGGCGGTTGGTGCCAGCGGAAGGCTTAGACGGCAAGGGGCGGGTCTGGTGCCTGTTAGCGTCCCGGCCAGACCGGGGGGCGTTTTTCGATGAACGCGGCGCGTCCCTCGGCGGCGTCTTCGGTTAAGGCCAGCGTTCCGATCTGCGCCTCCATGAACACGGCGGACTGGTCGAAATTCAGTTGTTCGGTGACTCGCATGGCATATTTGCCGCGCCTTATCGCCGTTGGGCTTTTGTCCAGCAGACGCGACAGCAGCCAGTCCAGTTTGGCATCTAATTCGGTTGCCGGAACGACGTAGTTCAGCAGCCCGATGTCCAGTGCTTCGGCGGCGGTGATGGGTTCGCCGGTCAGTGCCATTTCGTACAGTTTTCGCGACGGGATCAGCCGTTGCAGAACCGCCATGATCTGCATGGGAAAGATGCCGATCTTGACCTCCGGCATGCCGAGGCGGGCGGTGTCCACGGCGATCGCCATGTCGCACATCCCGATCATGCCTATGCCGCCGGCCATGGCGTGGCCGTTGACGCGGGCGATCAACGGCAGGGTCAGGTCGCGGGCCTGCTTCATGAGTTTTACGAACGACAGGCCGACTTTGGAGTAATCATACTTAAACGATCCGGACCCAGCCGAAAGATCCGCCCCCGCACAGAAGGCTTTGTCGCCGGCGCCGGTCAGCACGACCGCCCGGATCTCCGGGTCGGCCGAGGCGGCGGCCATCCCGGCGGCGATGGCGTCGCAAACGGCGTCGTTCATCGCGTTGCGGCGGGCTTCGCGGTTGATGGTAATCCACTGTACCAGGCCGCGTTTTTCGATCAGGACCTCGTTCATGCCTGCGCTCCCTGGCGGTATTTGCTCAGGCTGCCGCCGTGCATGATCTTGCCGGGCAGGGGGTGGCCGACGATGGTTTCCGCCATGCGGGCGCATTCGATCAGGGCGTCGAGGTCGATGCCGGTTTCTATGCCCATCTCCTGGCACATGAACACGAGGTCCTCGGTGCAGATGTTCCCGGCCGCGCCGGCATGTCCGGCAAACGGGCAGCCGCCGAGGCCGGCGCAGGAGCTGTCGAAACTGTCGATGCCCATTTGCAGGCCCATCAACGCGTTGGCGATGCCGGTGCCGCGGGTGTCGTGCAGGTGCAGGCCGAGCCGCAGGTCGGGCCATTTTTCGCGCACCAGGCCGACGACGCGTTGGATTCCGGCCGGCGACGCCCAGCCGACGGTGTCCGCGAGGCGAACGCGATCCAGTTCGATGCCGAACTCATCAGCCAGCGCCAGCAGGGAGCCGACGCAGTCGCGCACCGTCTCGGGGGCGATGGCACCTTCGAAGTTGCAGCCGAAACAGGTCATGACAATGGCGGAATCGACGGCGATGCCTCGGTCGCGGAAGAATTCGAGTTGGCGGCGTTGTTCGATCAGAGTTTCCGCATTATCCTTGTTGGTGTTGCGGATCGAAAACGTGTTGGACGCGCTCATTTGCAGGTTGCCGGTGATGTGCAACGGCGTTTGCACGGCGCGTTCGTAGCCTTTTAGGTTGAGCGCGATGGCGGAGTAATGCACGTCGGGGCGCTGGCGGATGGATTGCGCGACCTCTACGGCGTCGGCCATGCCGGGGACGCGGCGGGGATCGACGAAGGAGACGCACTGCACGTCGTGCAGGCCGGTTTCGGCGAGGGCTTCACAGAAGCGGACCTTTTCGGATGTGGCGATGGGACCGGCTTCGATTTGGAAGCCCTCGCGCGGGCCTTCTTCGTGGATGGTGATGCGTGTGGGTAGGTCGGTCATTGAGTTTCCCTGGGTGCGTTGCCTTTGGGGATGGCATTCCACTGTCGCGGGTGCGCGTCAAGCGGCGCGCTGGTTGGCGCCGATGAGGGATTCCAGCGGGATGGACCAAGCGGTGTGGATGTTTCTGATCATTTCCACCGTCAGCGAACGATGCCCGTTGAAAACCTCCGATGCTCGGCTGATACTGCTGATCATGGCGGCCAGGTCCTTTTGTTTGAATCCGTTCTGTTCCATGTGGAATTTGATGGCTTCGATTGGGTCGGGCAGTTGTATCGGCCAGTCAGAGTCCTCGAAAGCCGCGACAAGAACGCCGAGGATTTCGAGTTCGTCATGTTCCGGCGTGCCGGGTTGGGCATCCCAGAGGTCTTCGATGCGGGCGATGGCGGCATCGTGGTCGGCTTCGGTGCGAATGGGGTGGATGGCCATGGGCAACTCCTAAAACCCTGAAATCGTCGCGGCGGATATGCGATCGTATTGAGCGTGTTTGCCGAACAAATATTTTGGATGACGTGCCACACCCTGGTCCAAGCAGGCGATCGCGATTCAAGCTGGCAGCACAACTCTGAGCAGGTCT
>JAYUEJ010000015.1:0-8151 GCA_043739265.1 Rhodopila sp.
GCATAGTGTCCGACCGGTTCGATCCCGATGATGCCGACATGCCGGCGCCCCGCCACCGTCTGCTTCTGGCCGGGGTTGTGACCCTGAACCTCGGCACTCGGGCTTTCCACGCGCAGGTATTCGGCTGGGAGGGCGTATCGGGTTCCATCGTCGAACGACACATGAAGCACGCGCGTCGCTCGGTCCAGGCGGATTTCCGTGGGGACGGCCATTATTCGTCCAGCGTCCGGGCTTCTTCCGGCAGCATGATCGGAATGCCGTCGCGGATCGGGTAAGCCAGACCGGCTTTCCGGCTGATCAACTCATTGGCGGCGCGATCGTATTCCAGCGCGGTCTTGGTCAGCGGACACACCAGCACTTCCAACAGGCGCGGATCAACGGACGGCGGGGGGGGCTCTGGGTCGGGCATGGTAGGTCCTGGTTGTCATTGAGACGGCAAGTCACGTCTGAGGAACTAGCTAACAGAGTGCCCTGGCGGCAGATCCGGGCCGGCGGCCCCCATTTGCAGCAGCGCCAGCAACGTCGCCGCGCGGTCGGCATCGGACGGGGCTTCTAACAGCGCCTGTTTTTCGACCGCTTCGAACGGACAGGCCATTGCCAGCGTTATGACCAATGTGTCGTCCGACAGGCCCCGGATCACGTCCCAGTTCGCTTCGACGCTGCGGCGGCTGAAATAGGTGCGCAGCGCGACCAGGATTTTCTCCCGTTCGATCAGCACTTGCGGGCGCGTCCGCGGCAGATCGTCGGTGAAGGCAGCGAAATCGGCGCGCACCCGGCGGTAGCCCGCGCGCGGGTCCAGTTCGGCGGCGACGGTGAAGCGGATCAGGCCGGTCAGCGTGATCAGCAGCCGTCCGTCATCGGTTTCATTGAACGACGACAGCCGCCCCAGGCACCCGACGCGGTAAAGGCCGGGTTCATCGCCGTTTGTGGCGGCATGCGGATCGGGTTGGATCATCCCGAACAGGCGTCCGGCCGCCAGCGAGTCCAGGATCATCGCCAAATAGCGCGGTTCGAACACGTTCAGCGGCAGTTTGCCACGCGGCAGCAGCAGCGCCCCCGCCAGCGGGAACACCGCGAATTCAGACGGCAAATCCTCCAGTTTCGGATGAAACACTGTCATTCAGCTAAACAGCAACGCCGACAGGCGCCGGCGGGCGGCCGAGGTCGCGGGGTCGTCAAAGCCCCAGGCCTCAAAAAACTTCAGCAATTGCAGTCTGGCGGCGCCTTCGTTCCAGGTGCGGGCGCGGCGGAGGATCTCCAGCAGAGCGTCAGCCGCCTGCTCCCGTTCATTCATCGCGTTCAACGCCGTGGCAAGGTCGTAGCGGGCTTCGTGGTCGGCCGGGTCGGCGGCGAGTCGCGCCTGGAGCGATTGCAGTTGATCCTTGGCGGCGCGGCCTTCGCGGGCCAGAGTCAATGCACTGCGGGCACCGGCGACCTCGGCGTGTTCGGCCAGTTTTTCGGGGACCTGCGACAGGGCTTCTTCGGCGGCTTCTTCCTGGTCCATGGCCATCAGGGCGCGGATCAGTCCACCCCAGGCGTCGCCATTGTCCGGCTCCTGCCCCACCAGCGCGCTGAACAGTTCGCCGGCGGCTTGCGCGTCACCCGCCTCCAGCGCGGCTTTGGCCTCGGCCAGCAGATCGGCTGTGGGCATCGTGCCGCCGGTCGTTTTCAGCAGGGCTGCGACGAAGCGCTTCACCTCCGATTCCGGTTGCGCACCTTGGAATACGTCGGCGATCTGGCCCTGCCAGAACGCGGCGACGGTTGGGACGGACTGCATGGGCAGACCGAGCTGCGTGAGCTGGCGCACCAGGGCCTGATTCTGGTCGATGTCGATCTTGACCAATTTTACCCGGCCGCCGGCGGCTTTGGTCACCTTCTCCAGCGTCGGGGTCAGTTGCTTGCAGGGGCCGCACCAGGTCGCCCAGAAATCCACCAGCACGGGGATCGTGCGTGACGCCTCGATCACGTCCTGCATGAAGGTCTTCTGGTCACCATCGACGATCATGTCGGCGAGGTTTGCGGCGGGGGGCGCGGCGGAGGTAGCGGCGGGGTTTGCGCCGGCCTGGCCGATGATGTGGTCCATAAAGCGTGGTTCCTGGTCGGTCATGTGCCTGATCGTTTATGTGTAGGTGTGGGCTAACCACCAACAAACAAGCGGCTGTTCAAGGCGGGTTGGATAAGCGTCAAACATGCCGCCTGCCGGCTGCGACGTCCAGGGGGTTGCACGCCGAGGGGCCAAGCGCGGCAACCCCGCCTGGCTTTGGCGGATTTTCTACAGGCGGCCGAGACGGTTGGCGATCTCACAAAGGCGCCAACAATACTGGTGCGGTCGCATTTACTGTGTTTTTCGAATACCGATCCGGGTTCCGGGATGATCGGCCCGGCGCTTCCTGGCGCGTGTTAGTTTTGTTCATTCACCCGGTTGCCCTGTAAGAAACCTACAGACCACTTGGTCCATCCGGTGCCGCGCCATGACGGAGGTGGCGGCTCAAGGCAAGAGTCCAGTCGTCGTATTTCTGTCCGGCGTCTTGCCGGTCGTCTGTCGAGTGGGTGTCAGGCCGGGAATTTTTTTATGCACGGAGACAGCGCGAGGGCGACGAAGGACCACTGAGAAATGGTCGCCTCCGACGCCTTGCCGCCAGCGGCGGCGGCATCTAATTCTTCCAACAGCCCGCAACCGCAGTGCCAATTCACCGCGATCGCCGATCCAAAATCGCGAGCCTTCAGGTCCCGAGGAGCCAGGCACAGTTGCTCCGTGGCGCTTCGTGGTCCTCCGGCTGCCTCCGTGATGAAAATGCGGAAAGAATGAACGAACGCTCCATTTGCACCCTGCCCCGGTCCGGGACACCACGCGTGTCACCCCCCCCCAAAGGAGCGATCGCGCGGCACGTCATTGATCAAGGCGCAAATAGATCCGGTGGCTTTTTAATGATTCAATGGCAGGCAACGACCGAAACTTGCCGGTCCAGCGGAATCCCCTCCGTCGGTCGTCACGCAAAGAACGGTGTGTCCGGCGCGAATCGCCTGATCCCACGATGCCCTGATAATGCGACTGACTCGTTGTACCGTTACCGGACGGTCGCGGTGCATCAGGGAAACTGGCAGGATCATCGGCATCCCTGCGGCGAGCCGGACCGGAGTGACACGCGGGCCTGGCTCAGTCGAACAGCGAACTGACCGAACTTTCGTCGCTGATGCGGCGCATCGCCTCGGCCAGCAGCGGGGCGATGGTCAGTTCCCGGATGTTGCCGCAGCGCTTCACCTCCTCGGTCGCGTGGATCGAGTCGGTGATCGTCATCATCTCGATCGGCGAGGACGCAATGCGCGCGACGGCCGCGCCGGACAAGACGCCGTGGGTGACGTAGGCGCTGGCCGACTTCGCACCGCGCTTCATCAGTGCCGCCGCCGCATTGCAATGGGTGCCGCCGGAGTCGACAAGGTCATCGACCAGGATGCAATCGCGGCCGACCACGTCGCCGATGATGTTCATCACCTCGGAATGCCCGGCCTGCTCGCGGCGCTTGTCGATGATGGCGAGATCGCAGTTCAGCCGCGTGGCGATCGCCCGGGCGCGGACAACACCGCCGACGTCGGGGGACACGATCACCAGGTCGCGGCCTTTGTAGCGTTCCCCAATGTCGCGGCTGAACAGTGGTTCGGCCGTCAGATTGTCCACCGGGATGTCGAAGAAACCCTGAATCTGGCCGGCATGCAGGTCCATCGTCAGGACGCGGTGGGCGCCGGCCTCGGTAATCAGATTCGCCACCAGCTTGGCCGAGATCGGCGTGCGCGGAGCCGATTTGCGGTCCTGCCTGGCATAGCCGAAATACGGGATGACGGCGGTGATGCGGCGGGCGGAGGAGCGGCGGAGCGCATCCATCGTGACCAGCAGCTCCATCAGGTTGTCGTTGGCCGGAAATGAGGTGGGTTGAATGACGAAAACGTCCTCCCCCCGCACGTTTTCCTGGATTTCGACAAACACCTCCATGTCGGCGAAACGCCGGACGGAGGCCTTGGTCAACGGCAGATCGAGGATGTGGGCGACAGTCTCAGCCAGGGGACGGTTGCCGTTGCAGGAGACGATTTTCATGAGCGGGGCCGCCGAAAGGAATGCCGGACCGGTCGGGACGCCGGAAACAAGCGGGCTTCTAGCAACGGACCCGTCACATGTCCATGAACATGGCGGGCCGGCTTGGGGAATCGGGTTTGAACGGAGGCGGCGCGGTGTCCGAAACCGGCGACCGTTCAAATCCGATCGCCCGGCGGGCTGGCCATGGGTCGGTTTGCGTGGCCGGCGATCCAGAGTGACATCAAGGGCACCACCACCCACTGTGCCAGGGGGGCCAGGCCGATCCCCAGACCAGGCACCACCGGCATCAGGTCGGAGTAGGCCCATGCGTGAAGAACAACCGTATTCAGATACTCGCTGTATATCGTGTATCCGAAGCCGATGAGCACGGCGCACCCTGCGACAGGACCGCGTCTGGTGGCTGGCCAGTGCCGGCCTCCCAGCAAGACCAACCCTGCGAGCAGCGAAATGCCGGCGATGATCATGTCGCCCGCGGTACAATGCAGGATATCGAACGCCACCGTGCCCGGGCTCGCTGTCAGCCAGATTGTATAGAGCGGGAGCTGCGCGATTTCCCACAACAGGTTGCCAGCGGCGGAAAACACCAGATAGCGCCGAACCGCCGTCAGCCAGTTTGTCGCGCCGCCACCGTCAGGCCGGGCGTCGAGGCTGGATGCCATGGTTGCCAAACCTTGGGAACCAGGCTGGCACCCTTGCCGCGTAGTCATCGTAGGCCGCGCCGAAGACGCCGCGCGCCTCTGCCTCCTCGATGCGGCCCAGCCGGACATACATCGTGACCAGAACCGGGAACATCAGCAGCGTGAGGAGAGTTGGCCATTGGAGCAGAAACCCGACCATGATGATAATGAACGCGGCGTACTGCGGATGGCGGAGCTGTGCATAAACACCCGTTGTCGCGAGAGTATGGCGCCGCTGCGCCTGGTAAAGCACGTTCCACGCCGCGGAGAGAAGGATGAAGCCGCCAAAGATCAGCACGTTGCTGGCGATGTGCAGCGCGCCGAAATGCGGGTTGCCCGTTACACCAAACAGCGTCGGCCACAGATGGCCCGCGTCGTGCGACATGATGTCGAGGCCGGGGTAGCGGGTCTGGAGCCATCCCGACAACAGAAACAACGTGAGCGGGAAGCCGTACATCTCGACGAACAGCGCAACGATGAAGGCGCTGAATGCACTGAACGATCGCCAGTCACGGGGCGACCGCGGCTTTGTGAAGCTAAAAGCAAAGATGATGAAGATCGCGGCATTGATAATCACCAGCATCCAAAGTCCGTAGGCAGCAGGTTCATCGTGTGTCATTGCGCCCTCCGCCATGGCCGTGGTGCATGAACAGGTGCATTAAGAGACAGGAAACCAGGAGTACGAACGGCAACGCGCCGAACAGGTGTGCCGTGTGTTCGGTTACCAGATAGAAGCCGGCGATGAGCAGGAAGCCACACAGGACGGCACCGGCCTTGGTGCGCCAGAGGGGCGTGTGTGGTTGTTCTGGGGGAGTGGGGTTCCGGACCGGTTTTATCTCTGTGGACTGCATGGAATTTATCCCGGGTTGGCGTGCCAAACTGCATAAATCCTATCGCGGGTGGCGTGGCACGACGGTGTGTCGCTCGCCAATTCGGATCTTTCCCAACCACCAGCGGCGGCTCTGTCTCGGCCCTAATCCCGCCGCCCAGCGGTAAGGCGGTCCCGGCGGACGCCCCAAGTGCCTGATTGTCGTCAAACGCCTTATCAGCGCTTTCCCATGCCCTGCATTTGCGTCAGGTGCTCGCTCATGAGTTCGTCGGCGGTCTTCTTTTGCTCGTCCGACAGCACCGCATAAAGCGGCTTCGCGGCCCCCACCATCGACTTCATCGTGTCGAGTTGGGTGGACAGCATCGTGATCCGCCGCTCCATCTGCTCCGGCGCGGCGACCGGGCCGCTGGATTGCATTCCCTTTTGCATCGCAGCCTGGAGGGTTGCGGCATTGCCGCGCATGGCGTCAGCAAACGCGTTCCACTGTGGCAATTGGGCGTCGGTGATGTGGAGTTCCGCTTTGAAGAAAGCAATTCGCCCTTCCATATGGCTGAGCGGCATCATGCCGGCCGATCCCATACCTTCATGCATCATCATCATGCTTCGCATCATCTGAGCCATTTGCGGCATGTTGCCGCCCATCATCATGCCATTGCCGGGGGCACCCGGGGGCATCGGCATCGCCCTGGCGGAAGGGGACATCCGCTTGGAGGCCGCCGGAGGTGGTGACGTTTCAGTGGCCGGATGATGGACCGTGTGATCTTCAACCGCCAGCGATTGGGCGTTAAACGATTGGGCGTTCGCGGGGCCGCCGGAACCAAGCGCGAAAGCGGCGGTAAGCAGCGCTGTGCCGGCAAGATAACGAATGGTTGTCATGGCGCATGTCCTTGCCGGCAGCAGACCGGCGCAAATTTGGTGGGGAGGCACACATGGGAGCAGCGGAGCCATGCCCCGTCCGAGACACCCGCTATTGGAATACAAAGCGGCGGCGGCGCTGCCTGCATTGATTTGGATCAATGCATGACCTCACTGATGTGATTTAGGTATTCATGATCGATGGATGAGTCGTTCAACAGGTCTTATTTGGGGCGATCAGGCCAATATTTCCTCGTGATCGTCCGTCTTGACCGCGCGATCCGTAAGGATTCAGGCGGTTTTGGCGGTGCGACGATCAACTCCGAGCATGACGAAGGTGAAAATTTTACCCCGGAGCGATCAAAATAGGAATTGCCGTGAGTAGTTTCCGAGCCTGTCAATATGCAACCGTCGCCTGGTATCATCCAGGACCTACGGTGAGGCGCTTGTGAAGAAGCGGATCGCCATGAGTTGACTTGGCTTGTGTCCAGCAAAAGTCGCCTGATATGAGAAACCTTGGCCGAGCCTGGCTATGTCGCCGGATCATCGCGCCACCAGTATCCAAAGAATTATGCTTACGGAGATCCAACATGTCCGGCTCACTCGCCCGCATCTCGCGCCCAGTGCGTACGGTGTTCCTGGTTCCCCTGCTGACGCTTTTTCTTTCCGGATGCGGACTGAATGACATCCCTACCTACGCGGAGCAGGCCAAGGCCAAATGGTCGGAAGTGCTGAACCAATATCAGCGCCGCAATGATCTTATTCCCAATTTGGTCGAAACCGTGAAAGGATTCGCGAAGCAGGAAAGCACCGTTTTGGAAGCGGTGACGGCCGCGCGCGCCCGGGCCACTGCCATCCAGGTCAACGCCAGTACCATCACCGACCCTGACGCCTTCAAGAAATTCCAGGATGCACAAGCACAGGTATCCGGCGCGCTCGGCCGCCTTCTCGCGGTTTCCGAGCGGTATCCCGATCTTAAATCCAACGCGAATTTTCTGGCATTGCAGTCCCAGCTTGAAGGTACCGAAAACCGCATCGCCGTTGCCCGCCGCGATTATATTGAGGCTGTGCGCGTCTATAATACGGAGCTGAGGACATTCCCCGGCCGGATTTGGGCCGTGCTGCTCTACTCCAGCAGCAAGCCGATGGAAGAATTCACCATCGACGACGCTGCAAAGCGCGTGCCGCAAGTAAAATTCTGAGCACTCGCTCGATGCTCCGCCAGGCCATCCTGACCGCCATTGCCTGGATCTGCCTCAGCGGTGCCGGGGCGGCCCAAACGCTTACGTTTCCGGCGCTGAGCGGCCGCGTCGTCGATAGTGCCGAACTACTGAGTGTGCCGGATCGAGCGGCGCTCACTGAATCCCTGGCTGGCCTTGAAGCGAAAACGACGGATCAACTGGTTATCGTTACGCTGAAGTCGCTCCAGGGAACGACGATCGAAGACTATGGCTATCAACTGGGCCGCAACTGGCGGATCGGTCAAAAGGACAAGAACAACGGCGCCCTGCTGATTGTTGCAAAAACCGAGCGCAAGGTCCGCATCGAAGTTGGGTACGGCCTGGAAGGCGACCTGACCGACGCCATGACACGGTTCATTATAGAAAGTTCGATCCTGCCTCGATTCAAAGCCGGCGACTTCGCCGGTGGAATCAAACAGGGTACTGCAACGATCATCCAGGTCCTCACCGGCGACAGCG
>JAYUEJ010000016.1:0-2706 GCA_043739265.1 Rhodopila sp.
CCGCTCATTTGCCCCTACGGACAGATATACCCGGTCCCCGACGGTGACCTGAAGCAGCCGACGGACTCCGGGAACGCATGTTTCGGTAGCCACAACACGACGTCGGGCAGGAAGATCGTGAACGCGATGGCCGCGAAGAAAATAATGTAGATCGGCAGACTGGCGCGCAAGGCTGTCGAGAATTTCACGTTCAGGAATTTCGACGCCATCAGCAACGCCAACCCGTACGGCGGTGTGATCAGCCCGAATGCCAGGGTGACGATGAGCACCACCCCCATATGCACCGGGTTGATCGATGCCTGTTCAGTCAGCGCATTCACCACCGGCATGAAGATGATGATCGCCGGCACCGGTTCGATGAAGTCTCCGACAATGACGAACACGGCCACCAGGCAGAACATCGTCAACTGCGCGCTGTCGCCGGCGATCGAACCGATCCAGCCCGCCACCACGATCGGGCCGCGCAGATAGGCCAGCACCCAGCCAAACGCTGATGCCGCGGCGATGGTGATCAGCGGCAGCGAATAGACCAGTCCGGCCATCATGAAATCGCGCGGTATGGCTTTCAGGTGCGCCGGGTTCAGGATCGGGATGACGACCAGCAGGATGTAGGCGATGGCGATGACACCGGCCTCGGTCGGGGTGAACCAGCCGGTCAGGATGCCGCCCAGCAGGATGACCGGGATCATCATCGGCAGCGCGGCGGATCGCCCGGCGCCGGCCAACTGGCGGAAGGTCGCCCGCGGCCGCTGGAAGCCGCGCGGGCCGAAGAAATAACAATAGATCATCAGTCCGAAGCCGATGAACAACCCCGGCGCGATGCCGCCCAGGAACAGCCCGGCAATGGAGACATTGCCGATCGCACCATACACCACCGCCATGATCGACGGCGGTACCAGGGCCGCGATGGTGGATGCCGCGGCGATCAACGCGGCGGTGAATTCCGGCCGGTAGCCCTCGGCCGCCATCGGTTTGGCCATCGTGCGCGACAGCACCGCCACGTCGGCCGACGACGATCCCGACATGCCGGAGAAGAACATCGAGAACACCGTCGTTACTTGCGCAAGGCCGCCGCGCACATGGCCGACCAGGGCCTGCGATAGTTCCGCGATGCGGATGACGACGTTGGCCGAGGTCATCATCTCGCCCACCAGCAGGAAGAACGGGATCGCCATCAACGCTTCCGAATCGATGCCGTTGAACAGCTGCGCCATCATCGATTGCAGGCTGATCGGGGTGAACGCGGTTCCCACCAGCACGCCGGCGATCAGGGCGAAGGCGACGGGCACGCCGAGGTAACCCAGCGAGAGGAACAGCGCGGACATGCAGGCGAGGAGGACGGCATTGGACATGATCACAGGCCGGTATCCCGCAGCACGCCGTCCCCTGTAGGCGCAGAAAATCCATTACGCAATCCGTTCACGATCTGCTCCAGCGAGAACAGGGCCACCAGCGCGCCGCAGAGTGGTATGCCCATATATAGATACGACATCGGGTACATTGACGGCATGCGGAAACTGCCAAGCCCGGTCAGCACATTCTGCCAGCCGAACCAGACCATACCGAGCCCGACAAGTAAGACGACCGCTCGGTTGAATGTCTCGAAGAACCGGCGTGGGGCGCCGGACATCTTTTCGGTCAACGCCGACAGAAACAGATGATCGTTTCGCCGTGTCGCCACCGCGGTGCCGACGAACACGCCGTAGGTGAAGAACGTCGATGTCACCTCCTGCAACCACAGCAGGGGGTGTCCGATTTCACGTGTAACGACATCGATAAAGGTGGAGATGGCGAACGCGCCCAGGCACAGCCCGCACAGGATCATCAGTCCTTTCTCAAGCCTATCGAAAGCGGACCACTTCAAATGGCGATCCGTCTGCTGAACAATCGGTGCGGACATGGTAACCTATTGGATCGAGCGGCAGATTTCCAGGATTTTGGTCGCATACGGGCCAAGGTCCGCGGCGATCTTGTCCTGCAACGGCTTTGCCGCGGCGATAAATCCGGATTTATCCACGTCAGCCACGAACCTGACGCCGATCTTCTCCAGTTTCGCGCGTGACTTTGCCTCCAGCGCGATAGCCAAAGTGGGTTCCTTTGTAGCGACCTCATTGGCCGCGGCTTCAACCCAGCCCTTCTGTTCGGCGGTCAGCGAATCCCACAACTTGCCGCTGATCCACAGCAGGTTGGCGTTCGCCTCATGCCCGGTCAGCGACATGATCGGCGCGACTTCGTAATGCTTGTTGGTGTCATAGACGTTGATGCCGTTCTCGGCCATTTCGACCACACCCGTCTGCAAACTTGTATAGACGCTGCCGAACGGCATATGCACGGTCTGCGCACCGTAGGCCGGGAACATCGCATCCTCGGTCGGTGTCGCCTGGACGCGGATCTTCAGGTTCTTCACATCGGCGACCGAGTGGATTTCCTTCTTCCCGTACAGATTCCGCAGGCCCAGCGTCAGCAGGGTCAGGACGTGGGCGTCCTTAACGGTTTCGGCGAACATGTCGCGCATCGCACCGACCAGTCTGGGGTCCGCGATGGCGCGCACCAGATGGTCTTCCGAACGAAACAGATAGTGGATCGAGAGTGCCCCCGATTGCGGCGACAGCGTTGCCGCGTTCGCCGTGGCGCTGAAAATGAAGTCGATATCGCCGGTGCGGATTTTCTGCAGCATCTGCGGTTCCTGGCCCAACTGGCCGCCGG
>JAYUEJ010000017.1:0-2702 GCA_043739265.1 Rhodopila sp.
ACGCGCTACGACTCAAAGATGGCCTACGGCGCTTCGTCGGATGACGACGCATGCTTCTTCGTGGCCCACCGTGGCCCTCGTTCGTCCTCCGTGCAAAAAGAATCCCTGGCCTGACACCCACTGTACAGTCGAATGGCAAGTTGCCGGCAGCAGTACACCGATCGTTTCGAGTGTCCGGAATCATTCACATCGACGGGGTCTCGCGCGGCCCGTTCGCACTGAACCTGGAATGCATAGTGGCCGGCGCAAGGCCGGCCAAGACGGCCAGGGGCAGGTCAGGCCGCCCAAAATGAGAACTGCTGAACGTCCTGCGTCGTCAGTTGGTCCCGGGCGAGCGTTGGATGATATTGCCCGATCCGGAAACCAGATTGAGCGCGCCGCCGCCGCCGGACACCGCGCCCGGCGTCGTCGCGACCTGCTGCTGGGCGATCGGACCGGACCCGGTCGCGTATTGCTGCTGGACAACATTGCCATTGCCGACGGTGACCGCCAGCGGACCCTGGTTGTTGATAATGATCGGCCCCTCGCCGTAGCCGTGTTCCTGCCGATAACCGTAGCCGCCGTCGTCGGGCAAAGTCGGTTTCTGGCGGCTGGCGGCCACCGGTGTCCCGAACGAAAAGCCGGACAGGAAACCGGGGTCGCCCCGCAGGCGGGAAATCATCGCCTGATTCTTTGCCTGATGATCGCCCGGCGCCATACCGTTCTGCAAATCCCGGGCGCTTAAAAACGGCGGCCGGGTGAACGGCAGCGGCCGGGCCAATCCGACAGGCCCGCCGTTGGTGCCGGCGGCCAGGCGCAAACCGCCGGAGTCCTGAGCCATCGCCGGAACACCCACAGACAGCAGCGCGAGCATGGGGAACAGAGATCGGGCGATCATCACGAAACTCCTTTCAATCGCGATCGACGGACAGCCAGTCGGTTCGCAGGTGCAATTGGGGGCCAGCCCGCTCCAGCAACAGCGTGCGGCCATGGAAATCGTGCCGCTCCAACCGCAGCTTCGCGGGCGGCGCGGCTTCCAGATCGTCGGGGCCATCGTCGGGGCCATCGTCGGGGCCATTTCGGGCGCCATTCCGGGCGCCATCGTCGGGGCCATTTCGGGCGCCATTCCGGGCGGCATCGTCGGGGCCATCCCAAGTACCATCCGGGGCGGGCGGGGTCGTTTTGCCGAAAGACTGAATGACCCCGCCATGACCGCTGACGCATACCTTCTGGCCGTTGACGGTCTGGCAGCTCACGGCTCCCGAACCGGCGCAGTTGAGGTTGCCGTTCACCGACTGGCAGCGCATTGACTCGGCCGATGCGGAGACGCCGGACCAAAGAAGCGACAGGACGGCGACTGTGGCGGCGCGCGAACAGCGTATCATGGCAGGCTCCTCATCGTCCGGTCAGGTTGGACAGACGCTGGGTGGCACTGGAAAAGGCGCCGTAACCCATATTGTATCCACGGGTGTAGGTCGTCGTTCCCAAAACCCCGCTCGGTCCTCTTGCGTCGATGGTTTGACCGGCGGACGATCCCCGGCCAAGGGCCAGGTTGACTCCGGCGACCACCTGCGTGCTCACCAGCGGACGGCAGGACGATGAACCGCCGCCGCCGTAGGTGCCGAGCGATTGCTGGGCCGACGATCTGGACGCTGTTGTCTTGTTGAGGCCCACCGTCACACTGGTAGATGACATCGGGCAACCGCGATTGGCTTCGATCTGATCGAGTATCGCGGTTGGATCGCGCCGGTGCAGTCCGCCCCGATCCTGCGCGACGGCGGGTATCGCCGTCAGCAGGGTCAAGGCTGCGAAAGAGATTCGTAACATGGAACCTGCTCCTTGAAGAAGAGGGCGACGCCGGCCCCGCCTGAGCGGGACCGGGTCTGGTTTGGTGAACGCGGCGGGCTGCTTTTTATTGGCCGCCGGTGAACACCTGCTGCGAGGCCGAGGACCCGAAGCCCAGCGCGGCGTTGCGGTTGGCGCCGCCGCTGACGCTGTTCAGGCCATGCCGCCCGGCGGTTCCGCCCAGGGTAACGATCTGCTGATCGGCCGAGGAGAACGCACCGCCTGCCAGGTTGGTATTGTATCCGCCGTTGGTGACCGCCCGGCCGTGGCCATAAGCGGTGCCGCCCATCGTCAGGGTTGACTGTGTCGCGCTGCTGGCAAATCCGCCGGAGGTGTTGCTGTTGTGGCCGCCGTTGGTGATCGCCCGGCCGCGGCCATAAGCGTTGCCGCCAACCGTGGTGTTGTCTTGTCCGGCGTAGCTGTAGGCGCCCAGCGCGGAGTTGCGGTTGTTGCCGCCGTTGGTGATGGAGCGGCCGTGACCGAAGGCGCTGCCGCCGAGTGTCGTCGAGGACTGATCGGCCGCGCTGAAGGCGCCGCGTGCGACGTTGTTGTTGCCGCCGCCCCGGGTGATCGAAACGCCACCGGTCGTTTGGGCGCTGACGGGGCTGGCGGAGATGGCGGCGACGGCGGCGAAAGCAACGAGGCCGGAGAGGATGATGGAGCGCATGACTTGGTTTCCTTCAATGTTTGTCCGGAGGTTCCGGGTGTCGGTGTTCGACGAGCGGAAATCTACGAGCCGGCGCCTGAGGAAGCTGTGGAGCAGTCCACACGGCTGAATTTTTTTGCCGAAGCTCGGTAAACGAAGCGTGATCGGACGCAGGTGTCATCCCGGATCGCCGGAAAATGGCGTAACGCGGACCACTGCCTGGTCGAGATCC
>JAYUEJ010000018.1:0-2694 GCA_043739265.1 Rhodopila sp.
CGCATGCTCATACATGGACACCAAACGAACTATGTCATTGAGACTAAGCAAAGGTCGGAGGATGGCGAGTGGGTCGGGCTTTGCACCGAATTCCCCAGCCTCTCGCATCTCTCGGCTACCCGGGTCGAAGCCATGCAGGGCATCGCAAACCTGATTGCCGCGGTGGTCGCCGATATGATCGAGTCTGGCGAGAATTTGCCGGAGGCTTTGAGTGATCGCAGCTATTCGGGCACGTTCGTCACGCGTGTTCCCGTGCCGCTTCATTGGGCTCTGGTTATTGAGGCGGCTGAGGCCGGGGTCAGGCTCAACCGATCGGTGAGTTACAAGCTTGCCATGCCCGTTTCCATGGCGGGGCGCCCGGCAAAGGGAGCCACCGAATCTCAGAGGGCATCGTAGCAGCGGTTACGCGGGGACAGGCAACGGTCAATTCGGCGGCGTGACGATGAACCGGGGATTAGCTTAACGCGGCCGCCAGGCTGTCCAGACAAACGGGACCACCTCACAGTGTCGGCCTTCACCTTGCCCAGGATCAGAGACGCTCCTGTAGGATTGGCTTTCCCCATCGACCGTTTCCTCTTGAAACGCGGCCTTCCGGTATCTACCGTATATCCGGATAACCAGGAAAAGCGGACCATGACAGATACGATGACTCGCGCTGGTAAGGTGGCTAAATGGGGAAATAGCGCGGCCATACGGCTCACGGATTCCTGTCTTGAGCGGGCCGGCCTGCATATCGATGATACCGTGGACGTGATCGCGACTGAAGATGAAATCGTCATCCGTCGCCGCCGTCCACCCGTCACCATGGACCAGCTTCTGGCGACGTTCGACCCAGCGAAGCATCGGCACGACCTCGCGTTCGATCTCGATCCGGCCGGGACAGAGACACGCTGATGGCTTACGCGCCGGATCGGGGAGACATCGTCCTGATCGACCTGTCGCCCCGGGCCGGGACGGAAATGGCTGGCGAACACCGCGCCATCGTGTTGTCCGAGTAAAAGTTTAGCGTGGCGACAGGTTGGGTGGTGGTCTGTCCGATCACGACCAAGATCAAGGGCTCGCCGCTGGAGGTTCAGATTCCCCGTGGCTTGAAGGCGCATGGCTGTGTCGTGGCGTCTGAATTGCGGACGATGGACTATTTGGCTCGGCGTGCGCGGTTTATGGAAAAGGCGCCAAGGCAGCTTCTTGAAAAGGTTCAGGCGATTGCATGCGCGACCATTGGGTGTGGGTGATCGAGGGGCGGTTTCCGATTTGCGGCGGCATCGAAAGCTGCCTGCTGCGCGGCGGGGACAAACGATCGCAATCGCGGGGCATCGCCAGGGCCCGGATCTTGGCGGACGAACTGGAGGATGACTGATCGGGCAACAGGTGGCGCACTGGCAAGTCTACCGCATGGTCGCATTGATCGCACATCGCCAGCCAGACAAAGCCGCCGGCCGGGGGCCGCGACCGGAGCCGCATTGTCCTACCAAGCGTTCGCCTTGGAGTTATGTGCATAAAGCAAACATAATTGCGCTGGAAGTGCGAACAGAGAGCGCCTAATGTCACCAAATGGACGACAACCCCGCCCTTGCCCCCGCCGGTTGGCTTGAGGCGCTTGCCGCGAGCGAGGCACAGCTTGCCGCCGGGCAGATCGTGGACGGCGACGAGGTTATGCGCGAGCTGGACGCGTGCGTTGCCCAGCTTGAGGCCAAACAAGCCGGTGGACATCGCAAGGCCATCGCTCGTCGTTGATCGCCCTCACGCCCGAGGCACGGCGGCAGGTTCGCGCGCTTCGCGATCACTACGCTGAGCGCCACCCCCCGGACGCCGTTCGCGGCTTGCGGACAGCCATAGAAGTCGCGTGGGATAAAATCGTTACCGATCCTGCCGGAGGGCTTGCCGCCCTGCGTCCCTGTCCGCATCTCGCGATGCCAGGCCGCGCATGGATCAAGGCCGGGCGTTATTGGATAGCCTACCGCACCATCCCGCCCGTGATTGTCGCCGTGTTCTACGAGACGGCGAACATCCCCGGCCGCCTGTAGTTCCCTCAAAAAAAACGGCTCCGTCCGACGGCTTACAAGTCCTGATGACCGGAACACCCTTCAACAAAAAGGGCGGACCTGTGCGTCATTGTCCGTCTGGGCTCGAATGCCCTGGACGTTGACCTGGTCGATTACCAATAGGAGGTTGCCAAGCCGATGCGCCTCTGGCAGCCAGGCCTGGATGAGCCTAATCTCGGGCGCAGTTGGCAAATCAGGACACCGGCCATGGTGACCAGTACTCTCGACACGGTGCGGCTGCGGCTGGCGGCGGAGGAACCGGAGCTTCGGCGCCGCGGCGTTCGTCATCTTGCGGTGTTCGGTTCGGTCGCACGGGGCGAGGACAGCGCCGACAGCGACGTGGACCTCGCCGTGGAGATCGAGGATGGGCACTCGTTCTCCTTGATCCGCATGGAAGAGGCGCGGCTTCTGTTGGCGGATGCACTCGGCCGTTCGGTGGATCTCGGTGAGATCGACAGCTTCCGCCCGCAGGTCCGGGCGGCTTTCGAGCGTGACAGAGTCCCTATTTTCTGATGGCCCGCACCGATGACGCGTGAGTTCGTGACATTGTTTCGGCCATTGCTGACATTCGGGCGGATACCGCTGGCCTGAATTTCGCGGCATTTGCCGCCAGACCGGCGACCGTGCGATCGGTCCTGTATTCCATCGCGGT
>JAYUEJ010000019.1:0-8067 GCA_043739265.1 Rhodopila sp.
AATGTCCGTCGAACCTCTCGCCTTAACGCGCAACGAACCGGAGACTGTCCGGGAAGCGCCGCTGCTGCGAACCTCGGCGCGATCGCGGAGCGTGGACCACGCGCCGGCCGGCCTATCGCCGCCAAAGCCGATCGCGCGAACCGTGGTGTTCCGATCCATGCGGATTGCCGCTGCCGCGCTATGCCTGGCATTGGTCGCGTTCGGCGTCACGCGCTTTCCTGTCATGCCGGGGACGCTTGCGGGAGTGCTCGCCGCGTATGCGGTTGTTCTCTGGTATCGACCGGCGGCGTTTCTGCTGATTCTCCCTGTTGTTTTACCAGCCTTGGACCTGGGCATGTGGTCCGGCTGGATGATGGTCGCCGAACCGGATTTTTTCATTCTGACGACCCTGGCGGTGCTGATGGTCCGCACCCCGCCCGGGCTGTCCGATCTACTGCCGACCGGTCTGTCGCGCATCGTTTTGCTGGCCTTCGCCGCCTGCTGGTTCATCGCGACCATGACCGGTTGGGCCAGCCAGCTTGATGCGCCCCTGTCGGACAATCCATTCCTGCGCCCCGACAATGCACTGCGCCTGGCCAAGGGTTTCGTCGAGGCGCTGGTCCTGCTGCCCTTCCTGCGCCAACGCGAGCGAACCCATGCCGACGCGGTTTCGATTCTGGGTTGGGGTATGGCGGCGGGTATCGCGGCCGTGACCGTCGTGGTGATGGCGGAGCGGGCGTTGTTCTCCGATATCCTTGATGTCACCGCCGAATATCGGGTCGCTGGCCCGTTTTCCAGCATGCGGGTCGGCGGCGGACATATCGGCGCCTACATCGTTCTGGCGCTGCCGATGGCGCTGTGCCTGCCGCGCCTGCATCCCAGATGGGTGGCCATGGGGCTGCTGCTGCTGACCTGTGTGTTGGGAGGCTATACCCTGATCGTTACGTTCGCCCGCACGGCTTATCTGGCGGGATTGATCGCAATGGGGGTCGCCGGATTTGGCTGGCTGTGGGCATCCAGGCGGCAGCACCGCCCGGTAACCCTGGGTCTTATCCCGGTCCTGCTGGTCCTGGCGTCCCTGGCGGCAGCGGCATCATCGGGCGGGATGCGGGACCGGTTGGCCGATTCAGCGAAGGATTTCGACACCCGCCGGGCGAATTGGCAAGCCGGCCTGGCGGTTCGCGACACCGGGGTATTGCCGACAGTGTTCGGTATGGGGCTGGGTACTTACCAGCGGGCGATGCTCATGCGCTCCCCCGTCAATCGGCCCAGCGACATCGTGCTTCGGCAGGATGGCCAGGGTACTTATCTGTCCGTGCTGGTGAATTCACCGTTTTTCCTCGGTCAGAAGATTTCGCTGCCGCCGGCCGGGGATTTGCATCTGACCTTGCGCGCGCGGGCGGTGGACGATCCGGCGGCGCTGCAGGTGTTGATGTGCGATAAGGTGCTGCTTTACTCTGATCGGTGTCACCTCGACATGGCTGCGTTGACGGTGCCGGATCGGTGGCAGCCTGTCGCGATGACACTGCCGGTCGCCGGACTGGGTGGCGGATCGCTGCTGGGGTGGTTTCACCGTCCGGTCGAATTGTCGCTGTCCGGCACCCCTTTCGGGCACCGGGTCGAGCTCCGCGACGTTCGCCTGACCGACGATGCGGGACGTTCGGTGGCGGTGAACGGCGATTTCGCGTTCGGCCTCGATCGTTGGATCTTCACCGATGACAGCCACATCTCCTGGCGCATGCTCAATCAGTATCTGATGTTGTGGTTTGAGACCGGAGCCTTTGGGTTGGCGGCATTCCTGGGACTCGCAGGTGTTGCGGTGGCCGGCGGGGTGCGGGCGTCCTGGCGCGGCGCGGTGACCGGGGCGGCCGTCGCCGGTTCGGTAGCCGGATTCCTGGTGTCCGGGATGTTCGACAATGTGCTGGAGGCGCCGCGGCTGGCAACACTGTTCTTCCTGGTCTGCCTGTGCGGGCTGGTGCAGTGGGAAGACCGGCGGCGGCGTCCCCGGTTGGCCGATCCGCAATGAAAGCCAGGGTAAACCGGTGAACGGTCGAACACGCCTGTCATTGCGAGTGCGGCGATGCAGCCCGTGTTAGGTGCCCCCATTGCAGCGGATTGCGTTGCCGCGCCCGCCCTGACGGCGGGATCGAAGGCGATCGAATGACCGTTGCCCCGGGTGGTTTGACCGGCAACGAACCGGCGCCTGGCCAGGACCCGCCGCAGCCGGGAAAACCGTTGCGGCCGGTAACCGAGCAAACGATCCGCGCCACCGGATCGGTAAGAGTTACCATTCTGTGGATCGTGCGGATCGCCGCGGCCGTGCTGTGCCTGGCGTTGGTCGGGCTGGGCGTCGCGCGCTTTCCGGTCATTCCGGAGGCTCTTGCGGCAATCCTCGTCGCGTACGGCGTTCTTCTCTGGTATCGGCCAGCGGCATTTCTGCTGGTTCTGCCTGTTGTTTTGCCAGCCTTGGACCTGGGCCTGTGGTCCGGTTGGATAATGGTCGCCGAACCGGATTTCTTCATCCTGACGACGCTCGCGGTCCTGATGATCCGCACCCCGCCGGGGCTGGCCGATCTGCTGCCGACCGGCCTGTCCCGCGTCGTTTTATTGGTTTTTACCGCGTCCTGGCTCATCGCCACCGTGACGGGGATGTCCAGCCCGCTGGATGCGCCGGTTTCGGACAACGCATTCCTGCGCCCCGACAATGCGCTGCGTCTGGCCAAAGGCCTCGTCGAGGCCCTCGTCCTGCTCCCATTTGTGCGCCAACGGGAACGAACTCACGCCGATGCGATATCGCTGATCGGATATGGCATGGCCATGGGCATCGCCGTGGTCGCCACCGTGGTCGGGGCGGAACGGGCATTGTTCACGCCCTTTCTGGATTTTTCCGCCACCTACCGTGTCGTTGGTCCGTTCTCCAGCATGCGAGTCGGCGGCGGGCATATCGGCGCCTACATCGCGCTCGCTTTGCCTATGGCGTTATGCCTGCCACGCCTGCATCCCAGATGGTTGGGAATGAACCTATTGGGGCTGACCTGTGTGTTGGGAGCTTACACCCTCGCCGTGACATTCGCTCGGACGGCTTACGCGGCGGGATTATTGGCGATGGCGGTCGCCGGCCTTGGCTGGCTGTGGGCATCCAGGCAGCAGCACCGGCCATTCGTCCTGGGCTTTGGCCCGGTCGTGGTGGTGTTGGCTGCCCTCATCGCGGCCGCATCGTACGGCGGGATGCGGGGACGGCTGGTCGTTTCAAGCAAGGATTTCGCGACGCACCAGGCGAACTGGGAAGCCGGACTGGCGATCCGCGACACCGGCGTGCTACCAGATCTGTTCGGTATGGGGCTGGGATCGTATGCGCGCGCGATGCTCATGCGCTCACCCATCAATCGTCCGAGCGACATTGTTCTCAGGCAGGACGGGGACGGGACTTACGTGTCCATGTTGCTGGAAACGGCGTTTTTCCTGGGCCAGAAGATCGCCATGCCGCCGCCCGGCGCTGTAAATCCTACGTTGGATTTGCATCTGACGTTGCGCGCCCGTGCCATGGACGATCCCGCGGTGCTGGAGGTGTTGGTGTGCGATAAGGTGCTGCTGTATTCCGATCAGTGTCGCGGTGGTAACGCCAGGCTGAACGCTCCGGGTATTTGGCAACCTGTCGCGATGACGCTTCCGGTCACCGGGTTGGGGGGCGAATCGCTGCTGGGCTGGCTGCACCGCCCGGTCGAGTTTTCGGTGTCGGGCTCGATCGGCCACCGGATCGAGGTCCGCGACATTCGGCTGTCCGACGACGCCGGACGCCCGATGCTGGTTAACAGTGATTTCGCATTCGGCCTCGATCGCTGGATATTCACCGATGACGACCACGTCCATTGGCGCATGTTCAATCAGTATCTGATGCTGTGGTTTGAAACCGGCGCCCTGGGGCTGGTGGCTTTCCTTGCCCTGGCGGGCGCGGCGGTGGCCGGTGGGATCCGGGCGACCTGGCGGGGCGCCGTGACGGGGGCTGCCGTCGCCGGTTCCGTGGTCGGATTCCTGGTGTCCGGTCTGTTCGACAACGTGCTGGAGGCGCCGAGACTGGCGACCTTGTTCTTCCTGGTCTGCCTGTGCGGTCTGGTGCAATGGGAAGACCGGCGGCACCGCCCCCGGTTGGCTGATCCTCGATAAGGCGCCGGTCCGGCGGTTCGTCATGGCGAGGAGCCTGGCGACACGGCGGGTGACAAACTCCCAGAACGATCGGGTGAAGGAATGGCACCACCGTTTCACCGTCATGCCGCGGCTTGGCCCCGCCACCTTTAAAGGCACAACCGCCGCAACAGGTGAGCCCGACGAGCCATGCCATGATGATAAAAGTGGGGCAGCATCCCACGATGCGAATTACTGGTTATCATCACGTCACTGTTGCGAGGGCGTGGGTTTGCCTGTATTCCATGATCGATAAGGCTCCGGCGCCGCCGCCACGAACGGGTTCGCGGTGTGGATGCCAGGGTCGGGCAAATACTGTTTTCGGAGAGTGTGGATGATGAAGCAGCTATCTTATCTGATTGCCTTGCTTGCAATGGCAGCCCCTGGATCGGCGTATGCATCATGCACCGCAACCGGCGGGTTCACTCAGCTCACGGGAACCCAAATCACCAACTTGCTGGTCGGGTCGCTCGCTTGCTATCCTGCGGTGGGGCCCTATCAAAATCAGGAGGCACTGGCTGGCGGCAATATCACAGACTATAAACAGGGTCCTTCAGATACGGTAGATCCAACGAAAATAATCGGAACGTATAGTGTGGTAAACAGTCCGGTCGATACAATAACCTATTCCTATTCGGGCGGCCCCAGCTACACATACACTGTCTGGGGGACCGCTGTGGCCGGTAGTGGCAGCTATGATTTCTGTGTCGGGACGACGCCAATCACGGTCAGGGTCGCCTCCGGTTCCGCCGGCCCCTGCTAGGTCGCTGTCAGCCGGCCGGATGCTTCCGTCAGATTAGGTCCGCTACGGCGGGCCTGCCAAAAATTCGGTCGCCAGCGCGTCCCACTCCTGCGCCGCCTCCCCACTTGCCGGCGTCCGGCCCGCTCGGTTGTACCAATACCGGGCGTTGGACAGGTCAGGTTCCTTACGGTGCAGATACGCATGCACCGCGGCCCCGTCCGGACCCGGATCGGCCTGAGCGCAACCGTGCGCCCTGGCCCAATCGCCTTTCGCGTCCCACCACAGCGCCTGCAACGCCAGTGACAGGTCTCCGCCGGGGCCGTCGTCGCGCGTTGAGGCCGTGAATCCCGGCAGGTCCATGGTTCAGGCCGCCTGAGCCGGCAGCAGCAGGCGGCGCAGCTTGCGCACCGCGCTGTCAGGGGTTGTCAGCACCGTCTTGCCCGTGGCGGCAGCGACCGCCGCGGCGGCCTGGGACAGGCTGAATTGTGCCAGGGCAATCACGTCGCATCCGTCCAGCGACAACGCCGCCTTGGCGGCGTCCGCATTGTGACCGGCCAGGTCGCCGGCATTCAGGGCCGTCAGCGCGCTCTCGACCAGACACGGCACCAGCGTCGCATCCGGCGCCACCGCATCGAACTCCGCCGGCATCGACACCAGCGTCGGCGCGAAGGTCGCCATCAGCCCAATCCGCCCGCGCCCGCCGGTCAGGGCGACGGCTTCCTCGATCATTGCCTCGTTCGGCTTCAAAACCGGGATCGGCGCGAGTTCCCGCGCACAGGCCTCAATGCAGGGACCGAACGCGGAGCAGGTGAACAGGATCGCATCCGAACCGGTGGATTGGGCGTAGCGCGCCAGGGCAAGAAAACGGTCCGTCATCGCCGGCGTCAACGACCCGTCGCGGGCGAGGTCCGTCGCCAGCGAACTGTCCAGCAGGTTCATCAGCGTCACCTCCGGCCAGAGCCGGCGGAACGCCGCTTCGATCGGCGAGATGGAGGCAGCCATGGCGTGGATCAGGGTAATGCGCATGCGCGGGACCCTGCGGCAAGGCCGCGACCGGGGCAAGAGGCGGCGGCGAACGTGTGATCGTGATCGGAATCGTGGCGCACCGGACGGTCCCATTCCATCAGCAATCCAGGCGATACACCCGCCGCGCCGTCCCCGCGAAAATCGCCGCTTTCTCGTCCGCCGAACACCCGGCGGCCATCCGCTTCAATGCATTGAACAGCGCCGCGAAACCGATGCCCATTTTCTCCACCGGGAAGTTACTCTCGGCAATGCAACGATCCGCGCCGAACAACTCGATACAAGTCTCCACATACGGACGCCAATGGCCGGCGAGCTGTTCGGATGACGGCGGTGCCTCGATTCCCATATAGTCGTAGGCCGCCAGCCGCATCATCATGCCCCCTAGCTTCATCGTCACGTTCTGGCATTTTGCCAACGCGGTCACGGACTTCTTCCAGTCCGCGAACACCGCATCCAAGCGGCCGGCGTAGCGGCCGTAACCCAGCGGTCCGCCGCAATGACCGACAATGATATTACTTCCAGGAAACGTGCGTGCGAGGTCGATGATGTCCGGCATTTGCGGATGGAAGCCCCACGCATCCAGCGACAGGCCCAGCGCCGACAATCTGGCCATACCGGCCCGGAAATCGGGCCGCAGGTACAACCCCGGCTGCATGTCCGGTGAGGTGTTGCCGATCACCGGATCCGCATCATACGCCGCCGAGTGCCGCACGCCGCGGAACCGCCCGCCGCCGGCGCGGATGTGCGCCTCCAGCACCGGCGTCACCCAGTCGCCGGCGGTCAGATCGGCATACCCCACGATGCCGGCGGCCACGCGGGTCTTGCCGTAGCCACCGCTGTCGCTCATGGCGGCGATGCCGGCAACGAATTCGGTTTCGCCCACCGGGCGCATCTGAATCGGACCCGTGGCGCGATACATCGCGTGGCATTGCAGGAACACGCTGCCGATGATGGTGTGACCGGTGGCGCAGTCGGCCAGGAACTCATCCAGCAGATAGCGGAACGCCGGCACCTCCCATGCCTCCCCCCCGGCACCGTCGGTGCGGTGCCAAAGATGGTGGTGGGTATCGATAATCGGCAACTCCGGCTCGATGATCGGTTCAGGCGGCGCTTTGGCCAGCCAGGCGTCCCGGGGTGCGAAGATGCGGCCGAAAGCGGTCTTGGCCGGTGCTGCGGTCATTGGCGTTTTCCTTATTCTGCAAATCCCGATGCGGGATTACCGCATGGCCGGGCGCGATGCTCAAGCCGGCCGGCGATGGGACACGGCAATCCCGGTCCGCCTGCGCCGGGGCCGCGGTTGTTTTGTTCACAATAAAACTTTCGCGCCGGTAACCCTTTATTCACCTCTTTCCGGCCATGCTGACCGGATGATCGCTTCCGTCCCGCCGCTAATCGAGTCGCATCATCCGGCAACCTTTCGCACCCGGGGGATCGCCGCACCCTTCACCACACCGCTGCTGGCCGGGGCGCGGGTGCGGGAATCACGGCACAGCGGCATCGAGGTTGTGGTGCCGAACCCGTCTGGCGGGCGCGGCGTCTATATCCTTCACTGGCCCGGCGTTTGCGCCCTGTGCAAGCCCACGGTCCACGACACGATGTTGTTCCGCCGATTCTCGGGCCTGGCGGATATCGATACCGCGCATATCCGCGGCGCCGCACTGGACATCGCGCTGGAGGGCCATGCCGGGCGGAACGCGAAGATCGCGGCCGAGACCGCCGTGGCGGCGGATCGTTCCGAGCGTCTGCTGGCCCACTTCCTGCTGCTGATGGGGCTGGTCGAGCAGGTGGACCCCAAAGGCGGCAAGACCACGTCGTTGACGGAGCGGACACCCGACCTGGATCGCCGCACCAGTGTCGCACTACACCGTGTCGCATCCGCCGTTGGGCGCCCGGCGGCACATCTGGCCGGCGGCCTGGCGGCGATCGCGGACGCATTCGCTCCGCTTGGGGTCGCGCAGGATGACCGTTCAGCACGCATTCCCCGCCTGCTTCTCCGTCTGGAGGAGGCATGCGGCACCCTGTCGGGTTGGCTTTCGGATGCGCCCGAGAACGACATTGGCGGTTTAGGCGAACTGGTGACGGTGGCGCTGCGGTCGGCCTGCGACAGCGGGACGGCGATACTGCGAACCACCCGGTTG
>JAYUEJ010000020.1:0-8063 GCA_043739265.1 Rhodopila sp.
ATCAAGACGTGCTCGAACCGTTCGGCCAGCAGCAGAGCCCGTATCAAATTCCGTTGCATGCCGCGATGCGCCGGTTGCCGGCGCAGCGTTCGGGTGAACAAGGCCACGGCTGCCTCGGCATGGCCGGCCCGCAGTGCCTCCAGTCCACGCACATACAGCGCTTGTTCCGCTATATCCGCTTGCGGGACGCGGGGTTGGGCAGGGGGGCGGTCCATGACAGTGTGCATGGCGCGATCCTGACGCACGAATGGTTAACGATCGCTGAAGAACGGAGAAAATTGTATGGCGAGCGGGCTGGACGGCGTTGTCGCGGCGGAGACGATTCTCAGCCACACGGATCCAACCAACGGGATGGTCTGGGTGCGCGGACATGATCTGCCGACGCTGGTTGCCGGGTTCGGCTTCGAGGGCACCGTCGCGCTGCTATGGGACGGATTTGCCGGCGACGGGCTGACCCGCGCCGGCATAACCGCGTCGTTCGGCCAGGTTCGGCTTGCCGCCTTTGACTCACTGCCGGGTTGGTTGGCGAACGCGGCGGGCCGTACGTTGTTCGAGGGCGTGCGGATCGCGCTGGCGGCCCAACCCGACAGTGCGAACGCCGGCGCGCTGGTTGGCGCCCTTTCCGTCGCGGTACCGGCGCTGGTGCGGCAAGTGTCCGGATTGCCGCCGGTGGCACCTGATCCCACCCTTTCGACCGCCGCCGACGTGTTGCGCATGCTGCACGGGGCGCCGGCCGATCGGGCGAAGACCGCGGCGCTCGACACCTATTTCACCGTCATGGCCGAGAGCGGCCTGAGTGCCTCGGCGTTTACCGCCCGTGTCGTGGCGTCCACACGCGCCTCGCTGACGGCGTCGGTGCTGGCCGCATGGTGCGCGTTCACCGGCACGCTGCATGGCGGAGCACCGGGGCCGACCCTGGATATGCTGGATGCGGCCGAAGCGGCGAACGATCTGGAATCGTGGCTGGAGACTCGGTTGCGAACCGGCGAACGCCTGATGGGATTCGGTCACCGGGTGTTCGCCGGCAACGATCCGCGGGCCGAGGCGATGCGGCGGTCGATGGCGGGGATGGGGCCGCAGGTGGGACGTCTGGCGTTCGCCGACCGGCTGGAGCGAGCCGTCGCCGTGGCGATCGATCGGGTGAAGCCCGGCCGGACATTGCCGCCGAATGTGGAGATCATGGCCGCACTGCTGCTGGATGCGGTCGGCATTCCGCGCGATGCCTTCACTCTGGTTTTCGCGGTCGGACGCAGTGCGGGGTGGCTGGCGCATGCGATGGAGCAGCAGAAGACCGGCCGCATGATCCGTCCGGTTTCGGCCTATGTCGGGCCGCCGGTGACCTGATTCAACAAGAAATTTATCGCCTTTATCGCCTTGTTCATGGTAGAAACACCTTTGAATGAGTCGCTACGGAGGTTGATGTGATCTTCCGCCAGCTATTTGATGCGGATTCGGGCACCTATACCTATCTGCTCGCGTCCCGCAGCGGCGGGGAGGCGTTGATCGTCGATCCTGTGCTGGAAAAGGTGGATCGCTATCTGGCGCTGATCCGGGAGCTGGATCTGCGGCTGGTCAAGGCGGTGGATACCCATTTGCATGCCGACCACATCACGGGACTGGGTGCCCTGCGGGATACCACGCACTGCATCACCGTGATGGGTGAGCAATCCAGTGTCGATGTCGTGGCCATGCGGGTGTCGGACGGCGACAGGCTGCGTATCGAGGGCCTGGAACTGGAGGCGATCTACACCCCTGGCCATACCGATGATTCCTACAGTTTTCGCATGCAGGACCGGGTCTTCACCGGCGACACGCTGCTGATTCGCGGCACCGGCCGCACCGATTTCCAAAATGGCTGCCCACGCGCGCAGTATGATTCGATTTTCAACCGGCTGCTCCGTCTGCCTGACGAAACGATGGTGTTCCCGGCGCACGATTACAAAGGCGATACGGTCAGCACGATCGGGGAGGAGAAACGTTGTAATCCGCGTTTGCAGGTTCGTTGCGTCGATGACTATGTCGCGCTGATGAACGGGTTGAATTTGTCCAATCCGAAGATGATGGACGTGGCGGTCCCGGCCAATCAGCACCAGGGTCTGTTACAGGAAGATATCGTCCGGCAAGGGTGGGCGATCGATGCCGAACACGCTCAGGCGATGGTCGGTTGCAAGCATACCGCCCTGGTCGATCTGCGGGAAAAAACCGAGCGGCTGAAGCATGGGTCGATTCCGGGATCGTTGCACGCGCCGTATTCCGATCTGGAGGAAAATATCCAGCCTGGCGGGATGCTTTTCGAACTCGGGTCGGCCACGGATCGGACGCTGCTGTTCTATTGCGCGTTCGGTGAGCGTTCGGCCATGGCGGTGCGGGCGGCGCACGATGCTGGCCTGGAGACCGCGTGCCATATCCACGGCGGCATCGACGCCTGGAAGAAAGCGCACGGCCCGCTGACGCACTGATCGCATGTGGAATGCAACCGGATTACGATGGCACCCGGATTGGTGAAGTTTGTTTCGTTGCCGCGCTTCTGACGCAAACATATAGCAGACGGCGAAGTCGCGGCCGGCCGGTATGAACTGGCGATGACAGCTTCGTTACGTCAACGCGCCCGATCGGTCATGGCTGGCTTGCATAGTATTGTGCCGCTGCCTCGATCTCCGCTGGCGACATGCCACGCGCGATATTGCGCATTTGCTGGCTGATGTCGTTGTGGCGTGCGCCCGAGCGAAAGGCCTTGAGTTGCGTCACGAGATAGACCGCCGGTTGGCCTTCCAGCCAGGCGCTTCCGGTTTTGTAATCGACGCTGCCATGGCAGGCGGCACAGGGCGCGATGTTGCGCATCGGCGCGCCGCTTTCGACAATTTGCGGTGGCGGGCCGGCGGCGGCCGGATGGTAGCCTGGTAGTCGCGGCAGATAGGCGTAGTAGGCGGCGAGATCGTGCATGTCCTGATCGGTGAGTTCAGCGACTCGCGGGCTCATGATCGCATTGGTTCTCGCACCTGACTTGTAGTCCTGAAGCTGCTTGAAGATCGCCAGCGCGTATTGACCCGCGAGATTCGGTGAGTCGGCCTCGCTCAGGCCTCGGGCCCCATGACACACGGTGCACTGCATCGCCAATGTAGCACCTCGGCCGATGGAGATGGCGCTTGAACCCGGGGACATTGGTGCTGATACAACAACGTTCGAGGTCTTCGTGCTGGTTTGTATTATAGGTTGTCCGACAGAGGCGGTCGTTACAAGGCCCGCGGCACTGCATATTGCGTCCCACAGGCTCGTAAATCGGGCCGTCGGCTGTAGCGCCGGCAGCCAGGCGAACCCAACGGCGGCCGACGTTACGGCGATGAAGGCGGTAACCGCGACCGCGGTCGTGAACCAGCGGTTGCGAAACGAAAACAGGGGCTCGCTGCTCATTTGGGCGCTCCGATCCAGATGACAGGAACCGAGGTATTCCGCAGCGAGATCAGGTGGACGATAGGAAATCCGTAGTTGATGACGGTCAAAGCCAGCATCAGGCTCACCCAGAGCCCAAAGCCGTTGAGTGCGGCGGGCAGGCGCACCGGCTGATGGGCGGCGACGCTGAACCGGTATTCTCCTGGTTCGGTGCGGACCGCCATGTGACCTCGGACCAATACGGCAACGAATAGCGCGCCGGAGACCACCAGGATCGCGCCGCCGACGACCGAGGCGATGACGGAAACGGCCTGCGGTGCAATCGCCGGGTCGGTGTAGTCGTAGAAAGCCATCCGTCGCGGCATGCCCAGGATGCCGACGTAATGCCATGGGAACGTCAGCACGATCATGCCGACGAACCACGTCCACAACTGCATCCGCATCATTTTGAAACTATCCAGCGTTCGGCCCGTCAAATGCGGCCACAGGTCGTAGGCGATGGCGAAATACATGATGACGATCGCGCCGCCGAAGATCAGGTGAAAATGCCCAGTGATCCACTGCGTGTTGTGGATGCTGGCATCGAGTTGGTAGCTCATGTTGATCAGCCCGCCGGCGCCGCCAAAACCGAGCATGATGAAGGAGAACGTGACGGCGAGCATCATGGGATTGCGCCAGGGCAGGGCGGTGATCCAGCCGAAAACACCCTTGCCGCCGCGCAGGCGCCCCGCGATCTCCACCGAGGCGCAGATGGTGAACACCGTCAGCAGTGTCGGCAGGGCAACGAGGGCGGTAAAGACCGAGTGCAGGAACTTGAAACCGGCACCGACCTGCGGGTCCGCGAACAGGTGATGCACGCCGATCGGCATAGCAACGACCAGAAACAGTGCGAAGGAAATGCGCGCCATTGGGTCGCTGAACAGGCGGCCGCCGATCGCGCGGGGGATGATGGTGTAGTAGGCGATATAGGCCGGCATCAGCCAGAAATAGACGATGGCGTGCAGCGTCCAGGAGAAGAACACGCGCGCCAAACCGGCATCGATCGTCGTGGTAAGGCCGAGTGCCGCCGGGATTATTTGGAACAGCAGTTCGATCGCCGCACCAACCGCTGTCCATGCCCATAGATAAGACCCGGCGACATTCGCGAACATCGCCAGCGGCACCGGCAGGTTCGGGTTCGCACGCTTCCAGGTATAGAGGTTGCCCGACATCAGGGCGACCCAGATCCAGGAGCCAACCACCACCAGAACGACGCCGATATAGTAGAATGGACTGCCGATCATCGGCGGATAGAAAGTATAGAGAACCGACGCCAGTCCGAGTGAGACCGGGATAACCGCGGTGACCGTGCCAACCGCCACCAGCGCGAATCCGGCCCAGGCCCATTTGCCGCCGATCAACGGTCGCTTAAGCGCGGCTTCAGTGATCGCATAGCCGAAACCCATGGCGACCAGCGTCGGGAACACATACGCCATGGCGGTGCCATGCGCCGTGACCGATCGATAATACCACTCGGGATTTCCGATCCAGGCGGACAGCGGGCTGCGAACGAACATCTGCCATTCGCCCAGAACCAGTGCGACCGCGAAACCCGCGAATGCGAGCCAGAAATGTGCGAGAATGAGCCGCCTACTGTACAACACAGGTCATTCTCCGCCGATCCGCCGCCAGTTTCATGAACGCGGCCTTATCGATCACCTTGATCCGGCCCCACATGCCTTCATGCCCCGCGCCGCAGAACTCGTGGCACGGCATGACGCGTTCGGACGGCGTCGCGAAGCGCGTGGCGATCGTCGAGATGTATCCGGGGACGAGCATCGTGTTGACGTTGCTGTGGTCGATCAAGAAACCATGAACGACATCCGAACTGGTTGCCCGGATGGTGATGACGGTATCCGCCGGAACGAGGATGCACTGCGGGGTAAAGGAGTATTGTTGTCCGATGGCACGCACCGTGACCGAACCGTCCGGCTCCAGCGCGGTTCCCAGATTGCTCTCGATGAATTCGCCGGCGATATGAAGGGTCCGAGGATCGGCGGTCTCGACGCGCGGCTGCGGCATGACCGCCTGGTGGATGCCGGCATAAGCGGCCATGACGATCAGCAGGACGATGATGCCGATGGACACCGTTCCCCATCGGCGCTCGATCCGCGCGGCAACCATGGCACCGGCTGTGTGGTTGGGATCGTCCGTCATGGCACCGGAACCCGGGGCAGGAAGACCAGGAGGTAGAAGGCAAACCACAGGGCGATTACGATGGCCGTGGCGATGCCACCGAGTGCTAAGGCGCCTCGGGCACCGGTTTGAACGATACCGTCCACCGCAGCGTCATCCTGAAGTCCGGGGTTCGAGTTGATCATGATGCTGTCAATCCAGAAGCGCCGAACGCAATGCGTTTGCCTGACCCGCGGAGATTGCCGTGCCACGGTTGCCCCAGGCCAGCCGGATGTAGGTGACCACCGCCGCGACCTGATCGTCTGACAGGAATTGCGCGAATGGCGGCATTCCGTACGGCATCGGATTGCCGGCCGTACCCGGGGGATAACCGCCGTTCAGGACCATCCTGATCGGATTGACCGCCGACTCCATCTGGATCGACTGGTTGCCCGCCAGCGGCGGGTATTGCGGCGTCATGCCGCGCCCTTGCGCCCCATGGCAGCTTGCACATTGGGCGTCGTACACGGTCTTGCCGAGGCTCATGAGCAAGCTGCTCTCGGCGCCTGGCACGGTCGAAACCGTTGCATCGGGAGGGCTGCCTTCCGCCAGGCTTTTCAAGTAAACCGACATCGCGCGCGTGTCGCCGTCCGTCATATATTGCAGGCTGTTGTAAACCACCTCGGCCATCGGGCCATAAACGGCGCCGCGGTGGGACACGCCGATTCGCAGGTAATCGGAGATGTCGGCAAGGCTCCAGTCGCCCAGCCCGGCCTCCTTGTTGGAGGTCAGCGACGGGGCATACCAGTTCTGCATCGGAATGAGACCGCCCTGGAATGCCTTCGATTCGGAACTGCCGCCCAGCGCGTTGATGGCGCTGTGGCACATCGCGCAATGGCCCAGGCCCTGCACAAGATAGGCGCCGCGATTCCACTCGGAGGATTTCATCGCGTCCGGCTTATACTCGCCTTCGGTAAAAAATAGCGTCCGCCAGCCCAGGATCAACGAACGGTTGTTATAGGGGAAGCGAAGGTCATGCGGCTTGTTGGCTGCCTCTACCGGCGGCACCGACCGCATATAGGCAAAGATCGCATCCGAGTCGGATCGCGTCACCTTCGTGTAGGCACCGAATGGCATGGCGGGATACAGCAGGCCGCCGTCCGGCGACCGCCCGGTGTGCATCGTGGCGTAGAACGCGTCGGCGGACCATTTGCCGATGCCGGTGTTGGGACTGGGGGTAATATTGGACGAGTAGAGCGTGCCAAACGGCGTCGGCATCGGACGCCCGCCGGCAAACAGCTTGCCTCCCGGTGCCGTGTGGCAGGCGATGCAATCGCCCGCACGCGCCAGGTATTCGCCTTGTAGGAGACTGGCGGCATTGGACGCAGCCGGCTGGGCCAACACCGTTTCGGGACACCAGACCATCGCGGTCAGGACCAGGTAACCGATCCACCTGAAGACCTTGAAGCGCGGCGGGCGACACATGTCCACGGTTCTCACGTTCAATTTGGTTCGCTGCCGCAGCCAAGTGGCATCGCAAGCGTCCCGCGCGGTTCGGGGGCCGGATTGGCAGGGGAAGGAAGAGTTGAAAGCCATGCGGCAACGGCGGTGACATCGGTTTCGGTCAGGTGCCCGGCGACGATCTGCATGCAGTCGGGAGCGGCTGCCGACCGCGTTCCGTATCGCCACGCGCCGAGTTGGGCACTGATGTAGCTGGGCTTCAAACCGAGCAGGCCGGGGATGGCGGGTTCCATGCCGGTGAAGGAGGGGCCGTG
Organism: Rhodopila sp.; assembly: GCA_043739265.1. GTDB lineage: Bacteria > Pseudomonadota > Alphaproteobacteria > Acetobacterales > Acetobacteraceae > Rhodopila. Next base: position 7,320 of record JAYUEJ010000020.1, read on the forward strand.
GCAGCCTGAACAGGCCGGAATGCCTCGGCCCGGATCACCGTGGATGACCAGCGACTGACCCAGGGCCAGCACGTCCTGGCTGACGATCGGAACCGCGCTGGGCGGCAATGGGGGGCGCTGGGCGGCGTAGTAGTCTGCCATCGCATGCAGATAGGCGTCAGGCAAGAACTCCAGAAGGTAGTTCATCGGGGGGTAGTGCCGTCGCCCGATGCGAAAAGCGATGAGCTGGTTATAGAGATAACCTGCGGGCTTGCCGGCAAGGCGCGGGAAGTAATCGTTGTTCGTGCCCTTGCCTTGCTCGCCGTGGCAGGATGCGCAGGGTTGGACACGGGCCTCCATGGTGTCCGGGGCGCGGTCTATGGATTGCGCCCGCGCCGCATGCATTGGGGCGAGAAACGGCAGGGCCAGTCCCCAAAGTCGCAGGAAGCTCCGTAAGTGGGATTTTTGCTTTGGATGCGGTCGTTTGATAAAAAGGCTGTGCATTTCAACGATACGCCCCTCGCCGATGTGAGGCCGAACGATGTGTGAAAAGACGGAGCTGGTGGATTGGCGCGGTCGCGAATCCGATCGAGGCGGTGCCGGCTGTTATCTTGGGGGTCTCTGGTCGGAGGTAGGGGATGGATGAAATGCCGGATAGGAGGGGCGCCGATAGATTCGGAATCTACTCAGGGCCGGGCCTTTAACGAGTACCTGTGCGTGAACCGCCGGTGCGCGGATGACCGGCGCAGGGTCGGCCGTGACGAT
>JAYUEJ010000021.1:0-8060 GCA_043739265.1 Rhodopila sp.
ATCCTGCCAAACGTCGAGACGCGTATTTGCGGCGAACCGGACGCGCTGGCCTACACCCTGGATCATCTGCACGAACTCGTGGTCAAGCCGGTCGCCGAGTCCGGCGGCTACGGGTTGCTGATCGGACCGCACGCGTCCAAGGCCGAACTTGCCGCGTTCCGAACGCTGCTGAAGGCCGATCCGGCGAACTATATCAGTCAGCCGACGCTGAAATTATCGGTTTCCCCGACCCTGTGTGAGGACGGCGTGCGGCCGCGCCATGTCGATCTTCGCCCGTTCGCGGTGACCGGCAAGGACACATGGGTGCTTCCCGGCGGCCTGACGCGCGTCGCGCTGCGGGCCGGAACATTGGTGGTGAACTCCTCACAGGGCGGGGGGTCCAAGGATACCTGGGTGCTGGCATGACAGACGCCGCACCAACCCGGCACAAGGTGCATCTGATCGCCCGCCATGCCGAAAGCACGATCTGGCTCGCCCGCTATATGGAGCGGATCGAGAACATGGCGCGCATCCTGGATGTCACCAACACCTTCGCACGTGACGCCGACGACACCCGCAACTGGCTGTCCATCCCCCGCATCAACGGCGACGTGGCGGAATTCAACAAAAAGCATACCGAAGCGACCCAGCGCAGCGTCGGCGAATTCTACCTGTTGGACGAATCGAACCCCACATCCGTACAGTCTTTCATCGCCGGCGGGCGAGAAAATGCCCGCACACTCCGAGCCTTGATTTCGACTGAAATGTGGCTGCAGATCAATGTGTTCTACGGCAAGATCAGGGCACTGGACGCGGCGACCATCTCACCGGATCATTTCACCGCGGTCTGCGCCATGTTGAAGAACGGCGCGCAAGCCCATACCGGCATCACCGAAGGCACGCTTTATCGCGACCAGGCCTGGCATTTCTACATGATCGGCCGATACCTGGAACGAGCGGACCAAACCACGCGCCTGCTCGACACGCGGTTCCATGCGTCGGCACCGCGTCCCAACGATGGCGATGCCGATCTCGATGCCGGGCGATGGAACGCATTGCTGCGAGCCGCCGCGGGCTACCACGCGTATCGGCGGGAGCATCCGAACGGCTATGACGCCCGGGAAGTCGCCTGCTTCATGTTGGTGAACATCGCGTTTCCCCGCTCGGTGGGGCTCAATCTGGCGCAGGTTGGGCGGCACCTGACACAGCTCCGCCGGCGCTATTTTCTGCCGATGTCCAAGGCGTCGGAGCGGCTCGATCAATTGAATGGTATCTTGACCGAGGAGACTGTTGCGGAACGCGTGTCAGGGAAACTGTCGCCGTTCCTTGATTATGTGCAGCGGGAGATTGGCGGGCTGCACGAAGATATCGTTCAGACATTCGCCGCGTGACGGCTTTGCCAGACAACCGTGCCCGGGGTTAGGCTGCGTCACATGATGCATGCCTCGGTTTGCCCACACGACTGCCCCTCCACCTGCGCCCTGTCGGTAGAGGTGCTGAATGGCAACCGCATCGGCGCGGTGCGCGGGGCGGAAGACAACAGCTACACGGCCGGGGTGATTTGCGCGAAGGTGTCGCGTTACGCCGAACGCATCCACCACCCGGACCGCCTGACGCAGCCGCTGCTCCGCACCGGACCGAAAGGCGCCGGACAGTTCCGGCCGATCTCGTGGACCGAGGCGCTCGACCGCATCGCCGAGCGCTTCATCGCCGACACGGCGAAGCATGGATCGGAGGCGGTCTGGCCAAATTACTATGCCGGCACGATGGGACTGGTGCAGCGCGACGGCATCAACCGGCTGCGCAATGTCATGCGCTATTCCCGCCAGAAAATGACGATCTGCACATCGTTGCCGGAGATCGGCTGGAACGCCGGTGTCGGTCAAAGCCGCGGTGTCGATCCCAGGGAGATGGCGAAGTCCGACCTGATCGTGGTGTGGGGCGGCAACCCGGTGTCCACCCAGGTCAACGTCATGACGCATGTATCGCGCGCCCGGAAAGAACGCGGTGCCAAGCTGGTGGTGATCGACCCCTATAAGACCCCGACCGCCGCCGTCGCCGATATGCACCTGGCACCCCGGCCCGGGACGGATGCGGCACTGGCCTGCGCGGTGATGCACATCGCCTTCCGCGACGGCCACGCCGACCGAACCTACATGCGGGACTACACCGACTGCCCGGACGCGCTGGAAGCGCATCTGCGTGACCGCGGACCTGACTGGGCCGCCGCGATAACCGGTATTCCGGTCGCACAGATCGAACTGTTTGCCGCTTTGTACGGACAGACGAAGCGAAGCTACATCCGCGCCGGCTATGGTTTTGCGCGGAGTCGTAACGGATGCGCCGCGATGCATGCCGTTACCTGCCTGCCGGGGGTGACCGGCGCCTGGCAGCACGAGGGCGGCGGCGCGTTGTGGTCGAATCGCGGCATGTATCACTGGGACAAAACGCTGATCGAGGGCCTGGATACGCTCGATCCCTCGATCCGCGTTTTGGACATGAGCCGTGTGGGAAGCGTGCTGACCGGCGACCGATCCGAACTCCGGGATGGGCCTCAGGTCCACTCGATGCTGATCCAGAATCAGAATCCTCTGACGGTGTGCCCCGACAGCAACCGGGTGCGACGTGGTTTCAGCCGAGACGATCTGTTCGTCGCGACCCATGAACAGTTCATGACCGAAACAGCACGATGGTCGGATATCGTGCTGCCGGCGACGATGTTTCTGGAGCATGACGACCTGTATCAGGCCGGTGGTCACAGCCATGTCCAGATTGGACCAAAACTGATCGAGCCGCCGAACGAATGCCGCCCGAACCACACGGTGATCCAGGGGCTGGCATCGCGTGTGGGTGCGCGACATCGCGGCTTCGACATGACCGCGATGCAGATCATCGACGCCACCCTGCAGGCGTCCGGCTACCCGGACGCGAAGACCGTGCTGGAACGCCGCTGGATCGATGAGATGCCGCCGTTCCGGACAGCGCATTTCCTTGATGGCTTTCCCACCAACGACGGACGATTCCATTTCGCGCCCGACTGGAAGGCGCTGGGCGACAATCACGCGATCATGCCGAATTTGCCGGATCAGATGGACAACATAGAGGCCGGTGGTGCCGATGCGCCGTTCCGTCTGGTGACCGCACCGGCGCGCAGTTTCCTCAATACCAGCTTCACCGAGATGGCATCAGGCAAAAAGCGGGAGGGCCGGCCAACGGTCCTGATCCATCCGGACGACGCCGCAAGGCTTGGGCTGGTCGAAGGATCGAAGGTCCGGCTGGGCAATGTGCGCGGCGAGGTCATTCTGCATGCGCGTCTGTCGGCCGGTCAGCAACCCGGCGTGCTGGTCGCGGAGAGCATCTGGCCGAGCGAATGTTTCGAAGGTGGAATCGGGATCAATGCGCTGACGAGCGACGATCCCGGCCCGCCCTGGGGTGGCGCCGTGTATCATGACACGGCAGTATGGATGCGCGCTGAAAGTGCCGATGTGGCGTTGGCGGCGGAGTGAAAGAAGCCGACACTGCAAGTCGGGCAAAAAGGAAATATGATCATGATTGGTTCCGACCTGATGGCCTCATGGGCACCACGCCTGTTGAGTGTGCTGCGCATCGTCGCCGGTTTGCTGTTCCTGGAGCATGGGACACAGAAGATGTTTTCGTTCCCCGCTCGGGCCGCCGCCACCGCCCCTGACCTGACCTCGCTACTCGGCGTGCAGGGCTGCCTGGAGATCGCGGGTGGCGCGCTGATCATCCTGGGCTTGTTCACTCGGCCGGTGGCCTTCGTCCTCGCGGGCGACATGGCCGTGGCTTATTTCATGAGTCACTTCCCCCGGAATTTCTTCCCTGTCCTCAACAGCGGAGACGCAGCCATTTTATACTCCTTCGTCTTTCTCTATTTGGCCGCGGCCGGCGGTGGCGAGTGGAGTGTTGACGCCAAGCGCACTGTCTAAACCAGGGCGCGGCTGGTTGTCCTCTTTTCTCTTCCTATATCAGCCAAGTCGCCCGTTCGACGGCCGGCACGCAATCATGGAGGAGTGAACGCAATGGCCCAAATCAAACGGCACGCATCAGCGAAGTGGAAGTATCCGGCAAGGATGGGTCCGGCGGCCTGACGACCCCGAGTGGCACGTTGAACGCCACTCGTACGGCTTCAACGCGCGTTTTGGCGATGGTAAAGGCACCAACCCCGAGGAATTGATCGCCGCCGCCCATGCCGGTTGTTTCAGCATGGCCACAGCGTTCCAACTCAGCGGCGCCGGCCATCCGCCCGAAAGCATGGACTGTAACGCCAACCTGACCATGGAGCAGATGCCCGGCGGCTCGAAGATCGCCGCGATTCATTTGGTGCTAAATGCCAAGGTGCCAGATCTGGAGGACGCTAAACTCCAGGAACTCGCGCGTGAGGCCAAGGAAAACTGTCCGGTGTCGAAGGTGTTGAACGCCGAAATCACGCTCGACGCCAGGTTGGTGTGACCGGGCCTCCGCTCGGAATTCAGGCCCCGAGCGGAACGCCCCCTTGGTCTGATCGAAGCGATGGGCATCGGCCAGCGCCGGTCGGAATTGGCATCGCGGGCGAAGGCACTTTGATCGCCACGACCATCGCCGGTTCGTCATCATGGCCCGGGGTTTAAGCCGACGGTGTATCTGATTCGGCGTTAACCCCCGTGGCAGCGCCCGCTCCTATAGTGTAGCAACCATGCTGCACCCGCGAAGGCCACCACCAGGAGAGCTTTGGATGCCGAAGATCATTCCCATCGCCGTCTTCGATTGCGTCGTCTTTGGCGCCACCGGCGACCTGACCCTTCGAAAACTGCTGCCGGCCCTCTATTACCGCTTCCGCGACGGCCAAATGCCCGCACAATCCCGAGTCATCGGCGCTGCCCGATCCGTCCTCTCCGACGACGACTTTCGCGCCCGGGCCGCCAAAGCGTTGGAAATGCATGTCCCCCAAACCGACCGGGAGCCTGAAACCGTCCGGCACTTCCTGGCCCAACTGCATTATGTCCCAATTGACGCCACCGCGCCCGATGCGGACTGGAGCCGATTCGACGAAGTTCTCGACGATGCCCGCGTTCGCGTCTTTTACCTTGCGACCTCGCCCGATCTCTACGGCCCGGTTTGCCGGGCATTGGGCGCCAACGGGTTGGTAACCGATCACTCGCGAGTCGTGCTGGAAAAGCCGATCGGCCACGACCTGGCGTCGGCCCACGCGATCATCGACGAAGTCGGCAAGGTCTTTTCGGAAGCGCAAACCTTCCGCATCGACCACTTCCTGGGCAAGGAAACGGTGCAGAACCTGATGGCGCTGCGTTTCGCCAACACGATCTTCGAACGTCTGTGGACCGCCGACGTGATCGACCATGTGCAAATCACCGTGTCCGAAACGGTTGGGCTGGAAGGCCGCGGCGGCTATTACGACAAATCCGGTGCGATGCGCGACATGGTGCAAAACCATCTGTTGCAGTTGCTTTGCCTGATCGCGATGGACCCGCCGGTGTCGCTGGACGCCGACCGGGTCCGCGATGAGAAGCTGAAAGTGCTGCGCGCACTAAAGCCGATGGACCCGCACGACGTCGCCACCCTGACTGTGCGCGGCCAATACACCCGCGGCGCCATCGACGGAAAACCCGTCCCCGGCTACCTGACCGACCTGGGGTCCGATGACGCGTCCAGGACCGAGAGCTTCGTCGCACTGAGGGCTGAAGTCCGCACCTGGCGCTGGGCCGGCGTGCCGTTCTATCTGCGCACCGGCAAGCGACTGCCGTCGAAAGTGTCGGAAATCGTCATCCAGTTCCGCGCGCCGCCGTTTTCGATCTTTCCGCCTGAAGCAGCGGAATGGCGCCCCAACTCGCTGATCATCCGTCTGCAGCCCGAAGAAGGCATGCGCCTGGAGATGATGACCAAGGACCCCGGCCCCGGCGGCTTGCGCCTGTCCCCTACCGGCCTGGATATCAGCTTCGAAAAGACCTTCGGCAAGCGCTTCCCCGACGCCTATGAGCGGTTGCTGATGGACACCGTGCGCGGCAACCCGACCCTGTTCATGCGCCACGATGAAGTCGAAGCCGCCTGGGCCTGGGTCGAACCCATCCTCGAAGGCTGGGCCGCTCGGCCGGACCACCCACGCCCCTATCCGGCCGGAAGCTGGGGCCCAACGGCGGCGATCGCGCTGATCGAACGCGACGGGCGAACGTGGCATGAGGAGATGGTGTAAGGGGACCCTTACCTTCAAAAAAGGAAAAAGAATTTGACAAACCAGCTAAGCCCCCGGGCAGGCAAAACGCTCGACCCATCGCTGCTGGTCAACGTGCCGCGGCTGGTAACAGCCTATTTCACCGGCAAGCCGGACCCGGCCATACCATCGCAGCGCGTGGCGTTCGGCACCTCGGGCCATCGCGGCTCCGCCTTCGACAACGCCTTCAATGAGGCACACATCCTGGCCATCAGTCAGGCCATCTGCGATCACCGCCGCCGCGTCGGCATCACCGGCCCGCTGTTCGTCGGCATCGACTCCCATGCCCTATCAGAACCCGCTTTTGCCAGCGCACTGGAGGTCTTCGCCGCCAACGATATCGATACGATGATCGACGCGCGGAACGGCTACACGCCCACCCCGGTCATTTCGCACGCGATCCTGACCTACAACCGGAACCGCACCAGCGGCCTCGGCGACGGCGTCGTCATAACACCGTCCCACAACCCCCCCGAGGACGGTGGTTTCAAGTATAACCCACCAAATGGCGGACCCGCCGATACCGACATTACAACCGCGATCGAACGCGCCGCGAACGCGCTGCTGGAAGCCGGCCTGAATGGCGTGCGGCGAATCCCGATCGACCGCGCGCTGCGTTGCCCCAACGTCCATCGCCATGATTATATCGGCCCGTATGTCGCCGACCTCGGCAGCGTCATCGATATGGAGGCGATCCGTTCGTCCGGAGTCAAAATCGGGATCGATCCGCTGGGCGGCGCCAGCGTCCATTACTGGCAACCGATTATCGAACGGTACCGTCTCAACGCAACGATCGTCAGCGACGCGATCGACCCGGCATTCGGGTTCATGACCGCCGACTGGGATGGAAAAATCCGCATGGATTGTTCCTCCCCGTATGCCATGGCTCGATTGATCGGCATGCGCGACACATTCGACGTTGCGTTCGCCAACGATACCGACGCCGACCGGCATGGTATCGTGACGAAATCGAACGGATTGATGAACCCCAATCATTACCTCGCCACAGCGATATCGTATTTATTCAGCAATCGTCCGGGCTGGAGCGGCAGCCAGGCCGTCGGCAAAACCGTCGTCAGCAGCGGCATCATCGACCGCGTGGCGAAAAAGCTCAGCCGCAACCTCGTCGAAGTGCCCGTCGGCTTCAAATGGTTCGTCGATGGCCTGATCGGCGGCACGCTTGGTTTTGCCGGCGAAGAAAGCGCCGGCGCGTCGTTCCTCAGGCGTGATGGAACCGTCTGGAGCACCGACAAGGACGGCATGATCCCCGGCCTGCTGGCGGCTGAAATCACCGCGCGAACCGGCCGGGACCCCGGCGAAAATTTCAACCGCCTGACGGACGAACTGGGTGTGCCGTTCTATGAACGGATCGATGCCGCTGCGACATTGCGGCAAAAGGATCTACTGAAGAAAACCACACCCGAGCAGATCGGCATGACCGAACTCGGCGGCGAGCCAATACAGGCAACGCTGACCGCCGCCCCTGGCAACGGCGCCTCTATCGGCGGCATCAAGGTGGTGGCCGAAAACGGCTGGTTCGCCGCGCGACCGTCCGGCACCGAAGATGTTTACAAGATCTATGCTGAAAGTTTCCGCGGCCAGGATCATCTGCGGCACATCCAGCAGGAAGCCCTGGACGCGGTATCGCGCCTGTTCGCGGCGGCCAGTCCCGCGTGATGGATCGATGCCCCCCTTTCCATTGCCCCCAAATACCCAGCCCACCTCGTGCAGCCACCCACTCTGGTGCTAAACGGGTGACATGAACGCAATCCTTCCCATCCGCGTCGGCACCCGAGGCTCCCCATTGGCGCTGGTGCAGACACGCACCTTCGTGCGCCTGCTCGCCACCGTCCCC
>JAYUEJ010000022.1:0-2680 GCA_043739265.1 Rhodopila sp.
CCGCCGCCGGATTCCAGGTTGGGCGGTTTGGCATAGGTGCTGTTGCCGGCGTCGTCCTGCAGCTTGATCCCGCCGCCGTCCCCGGGTTGATAGCAGGAAGAGAAACGATCTTGTTTCTCGGGCGGGCACCAGAAGGCGGTGTCGGTCATACCGAGCGGTTGAAACAGGTGGGTGCGGAGGTAGTCGCCGAAGGATTGGTCGCTGAGTTTTTGCACCAGGTAGCCCATGACGTCGATCGATACGGAGTAGTTCCATTGCGTGCCGGGGGAAAATTCCAGCGGTAGTATCGAAAGTTGGTCGATCATGGCATCCAGGCCGCCCTCGGTGGTCAGGGCGGCAACCCCGGCGCGGCGGTAGGCGGCATCGACACTGGTGCGGTTCATGAAGCCGTATGTCAGGCCGGACGTGTGGGTGACGAGATCGACGACCTTCATCGGGCGGATCGGCGGGGTGGTGATGAAGGATTGCGGACCGGCCACGAGCGACGCCACTCCGGTGGCATAGACCCCAAGGTTTTTCCAGGCCGGGATGTGGGTGGCCACGTCGTCGTCGAGGCCGATCAGGCCTTGCTCCATCAGCATCATGAGGGCGACGGCGGTGATCGGCTTGCTCATCGAGTAGATGCGGAAGATGGCGTCTTCGCGCATGGGCTTGCGGCGTTCGAGGTCGATGTATCCGGCCATGCCGGTGTGGACGATTTCGCCCCTTCGGTAGATTTGGGTGAGGATGCCAGGAAGGCGGCCGGTTTCGACATACTTGGCGGTCATGATGTGGTCGAGACGAGCGAGGCGGTCGGCGGATAGGCCGGTTGATCGTGCGGTCATGGGGATGCGTCCCTGGGTAGATTGTTGGGAGTAGTTACCGGGGAGGTGGAGGTGTTTGTCAAACCGGCGCGTCTCCGGGCAGCGCTGCCGTGATCGGTCCCCTGTCTCCGCTGGCCTCCGATTGTGCCGACTGGCCAGCAGTTCTTACTTTGGCCCAAGTTCCACACCACAAAATAAATTGATAATCCAGAGAGTTACAGCCCCACGATCGTTTTAGGCACCACAGTGTCAGCCTGGTTCTTGAGCGGTCTTGGTTGGTGGTTGCTCCTGGTAAATGGGCGGTAGGGTGATAGCCAGAGCACGACAGATCGGGTCTATGCTCGGGCGTGGCGCGGTGCGCAGCAGAGCGCGGCGGCCGTCCTGGTCGACCTCGACTGTACTGAGATCGACCAGGTCATCAATGATACACTGCCATTCCGGCATCGCTCCACCGCGAGCCGCCAATCGGTCGAGCAGTTCCTTCCGCACCACCAAAGCCAGAAAAGTGCTGAAGATATGCCCGCGGATCGCGGCGTCGGTGCGGTGGAATATCGGACGTGCGGCAAGCAGCGCCTTCGCGGCGAGGAAGCTTTGTTCGACGGTCAGCAGGTTCCGGTAGCGCAGCACCACCGCCAGCGCCGACAGTTTCAGGCTGGTGCGCAGCACGAACACGCCATCGAACCGCGCATCCGCTTCGATCTTCGTTGGGTCGATGACGAACCCCTCGCCCGCTTGTGCCGCCAGGAAGCGGCGGTAGCCGGTGTTGCCCAACAGGCTCTTGGCGCCGCCCGCCAGTTTGCGTTGCAGGCCGGTCAGCAGCCTGGTGCGGGTTTCGGCGTCCTTACGCGCCTCTTCCTCATTGCGGCACACGATATAGCGGCGGCCAAGAACCTTGGCCTCCGTCAGCGCCAGATCGGTTTCGCCCTTCTGGCGCGGGATGGTCAACGGCACTGCCGCGCCGTGGTCGTGCAGCACGGTCTCGCGCACCTCCTTGGTGGATCGCTCGCGCGCCCCTCGGCGTTTCGGCACGTTCACGTGCCGTGAACGAAACGCCTGACCCAGGATGTAGTCGATCTTCTGCGCCTCCAGCGCGGCGATGGTCGCGGCGCCGATCATGCCGCGGTCGGCGACGACGCAGGCCCGCTCCACCCCGAAGCGGCGGCGCAGCCGCTCGACGACGGGCAGCAGGGCGGTGACATCGGCGATATTGCCGGGCCACAGGAAGGAGGCGATCGGCCGGTCCTGCTCGTCCAGCACGATGCCGAGCACCACCTGGGCAAGCTGCGGGCGGAAGTCCTTGGAATGGCCACGCTGGCCAAGCGTGGCGCCGCCGTGACCTTCGAAATACAGCGAGGTGGTGTCGAAGAAGGCGATCGAGAGCGTGCCGAACAACGATTTGCGGTGCTGATAGAGCGCCTCTTCGATGGCGTCGGTGCAATGGCGTGGTTGTGCGCTGTCCTCGCCATCGATCGTCTCGCCCAACCAGGCCATCGCCTTATAGGCGTGGTTGAGCGTGAGGTCCTCCACGCCGGGGATCTCGATGGTCTGTTGCCATGTGCTGGCATGGCGATCCGAACCCGAGACCATCAGCCGGTGCAGCACCGTCAGGTAGATGGTGCGTTCGATGTCGAAACCGAAGCGCCGCCCGGCCAAATGCCGGCGCAGGACCGCCTGACAGCCGGTCTCGCGCCAGAGATGGCCGAACACCAGATCGGGGCCGATACTTTGACGGCGCAGTTCCGCCAGCTCGCCGCGGTAGAAGCTGGACAGCACGATGGAGCGGCGGGAATGGCGGGCAGCGGAGGCGATCAGGCCATCGAGCAGGCCGGAGTCCGCGACCTCATCGCGACGGCCAAGCGCCTTGATGACCCGCTGGA
>JAYUEJ010000023.1:0-8054 GCA_043739265.1 Rhodopila sp.
TGCTGGCGGAGAGTCAGGTGCTGTCGGTGCATCTGCTGCTGAATGATGAGACAAGGGGGTTTCTGAGCGCGGAACGGCTGGGTAAGATGCGGCCGGGGGCGATCTTGGTGAACACGGCGCGGGGGGCGATCGTGGATGAGGACGCGATGATCGCGAGGTTGGAGTCGGGGGCGCTGCTTCATGCGGCGCTGGATGTGTTCGGGACCGAGCCGCTGCCGGCGGGGCACAGGCTGACCAGGCTGCCGAATGTGACGCTATCGGCCCATAGTGCGTTCCGGACTCCCGAGGCGAGCGACAAGCTGGTTCGGATGGCGTTGGATATTGCGTGTGGGCTGGTTGATTAGCGGCTGGTGATGTTGGCCTGGAATCCGTAATCAGGCGCGGCCTGTCGCACCTGACGGAGCTTTGCCCCCGGCATTCACTTCTGCAAAAGAATATCGCCGAAAACTTGGGCACGACCCAACCTGTTTCCCTCGAATAAAGGATCCCCGGAGCACCGCGCGAGCAGGAATCGGGTTGCACCAAGAGCCACGAACGCGACGGCCACTCCACTGAGCATGTCCACGAAATAATGGGCGCCCTCGGTCATCACCGATGCCATCAGCAGGGCGTTTAGCCCGAGCAATGGATAAAACAGCCACCTGCGACCGAGCGCCATGTTGGTAAACAGGATGCCCAAAACCGTGTGATAGGATGGGAAGGTGACGATTCCTTGTACAGAATTTATGATCAGCAGAGTATGCGACCGCAGCGCAAGAATGTCGGCTTCCCACGCGCCGCCCACGATGCCGTATGGCAAATATGCCCCGACCGACGGCAGCCTATACATGATGGGGCAAATAATAATGATCGCCAACATGGCGGCGACGAGTAATTCGTCCACGCGTTTTGCGTCCATATAAGCAAAAAAAGCCGTTAAAATGAAAGCTTGTGGAACCATACTGTCATAGGCAAGACCCAGTATGATATGCACGATCCTATGGTGATTGACCCAGTTGAACCATGCCAGCCAATCAAAGCCGAGAGCCAGATCCGCATGCTCGAACAGCGGATCAGCGAGGGGAAAGGGCGACGCGGCCATCAACGCGTAGGTAAACAGTGAGCCGACATGACCGAATGCGATAAGCTGCGCCAACGTCGTGGCAAACCGGGCGGCGTGTGGGTTATTTCGCCACAGGCACAGGCGCGCCAAAGCCACCGGGATCAGTATCAACAGAACGGCGGCCCACTCCATATCCCGGTCAACCGACATTCCTTGCGCCGAAAGTCCGATACCGTCAGCGACGCCCAGAAGCGCTATGATCAGCCAGATCAACGATTGTGCGGACATGGCATATCTCACTCGGCGTCTTTGGGTGGGTAACGGAACGTGATGACAATGATCTAACCAATCGAGCCATGTCGATCCACGCAAAAAGCCGCTCCACACGCAGACGTGCATTTCGATGCGTTAGCGGGGTCGAGCGTGGCGTCGGCCTGCCATCGCCCCGCCCCGCTTGATACCCCTGGCAGATCCGCCCAATGCCCGGTAAAAGACCAGGGTATGCCCGCCTGGCGGAATGGTAGACGCAGCGGACTTAAAATCCGCAGTTCGAAAGGACGTACCGGTTCAAGTCCGGTGGTGGGCAGACTGAATCAGGTTTGACGACCGCTGGCAGGTTTGACGACGGCTGGCGAACCAGGCGTCGTCAGTCGGCTATCCCTTCACCCGCCCCCGCAGCGCCATCGCCCGCTTCACCACCGACCGCGCTCGGTTTACTACCGGAACGTCTATCATCGCGCCCTCATATTGAACCGCCCCCAACCCTTTGGCATAGGCGTCGTCGTAGGCGGCGATCATCCGCTCCGCCCGTTCCACTTCGGCCGGATCGGGTGAGAATTCCTCGTTCAGCACGGATACCTGCAACGGATGCACCGCGCTGGCGCACATGAACCCCAACCGGCGTGACCGGCGCACGATCGCTCGGAATGCCTCCTGGTCGCGGAAATCGGCGATCGAGCCGATGAACCCCATCGGCATGATCCCGGCGGCCCTGGCGGCAAAGATCGCCTGTTGCTTGGGGTAGAACAGACCCTCAGGTTCGGCGTGCATGCCGACATCGGCAGCGAAATCCTCCGATCCCAGACTGAGGCCGACAACGCGCGAATGAGACCTCGCGATCTGTTCGATGCGGAAGAAACCAACGGCGTTTTCCACCAGAGCAATGAATTTCACGCCGCCCGCCGGCAGCCCGCGTTCCGCTTCCAGCTCCGCAACGATCTCGGCGCAGGCGAGCACATGTTCGGGACTATCGACCTTGGTCAGCATGATGGCCAACACACCCGGAATGACCGCCGCTTCCAGATCGCGCACCAGCAGCCGCCAGGGGCGGTTGACCCGCACCACCACGTCGGCGCCATTACGCGACACAAGCGGGATCGCACCCGCGATCAGCGTGCGCGCATGGTCTTTCTGTGAGGGTGCGACCGCATCTTCCAGATCCAGAATGATCGCATCCGCGCCGCGGTCGGCTCCGGTGCGGACGAATTTTTCCGCCGTCACCGGAACGAACATCAGGGACCGCCAGACCGGTAGGTCGTCGCGCATTGCCTCAATCCCCCTTGATCACGCCGTCGGCCGCCAGAGCAGCCAGGCGTGCGGCATCGTAGCCGATCGATTGCAAAATAGATCTTGTATGCTGCCCCAGCGCCGGCGCCGGCAAGCGCAACCGGCCGGGCGTGTCCGACAGACGCGGGATGACGTTATGCATCAGCACCGAACCGGCTTCGTCGTCCGGCACCTCCACGATCACGCCACGCGCCTGCACATGCGGATCGTCGAGCAACTGGTCGATTTCGTAAATGGGAGTCGCCGTCACCTCCGCCGCCTCAAACACCGCCATGGCGTCGGCGAGCGTGCGTGCGGCAATCCAATCCGCAACGATGCCGTCGCAGGCCTCGATATTGCGAACGCGGTCGGTATTTGTTCGGAACCGCGGATCGTCAATCACCTCCGGGCGCCCGATCGCCCGGAATAACCGTTCCGCCATCGCCTGAATCGACGCGGAAATAGCAATGAACCGTCCATCGCTGGTGCCATATACATTCCGAGGTGAGGTCGTCAGCGACCGGCTGCCGGTTCGTTCCGGCTTCTCACCGGATACCCGATACGATGCCGCATCGGGACCAAGCACGGAAATCATCGGGTCCAACAGAGGAAGATCGATGGTCTGGCCGCGGCCGCCGCGTTCGACCACGCGCAGCGCAACCATGATCGCATAGGCGCCATACAGGCCCGCGATCATGTCGGCCAATGCCAAGGGCGGCAGCACCGGCGGGCGATCGCCGAAGCCGTTTTTCGATGCGAATCCGGACATCGCCTCCACCAGCGTGCCGAATCCAGGGCGGTCGCGGTAGGGTCCGTCCTGGCCGAATCCGGTGATGCGCACGATGATCAGGCCGGGGTTGCGCGCGTGCAGCACGTCCGCACCCAGGCCCATCTGTTCCAGCGTGCCGGGACGATAGTTCTCGATCAGCACATGGCTGGTGGCCAGCAGGTCCAGCAGCGCATCGCGCCCGGCCTGCGGACGCAGGTTGATCGCCAGACTCTTCTTGTTCCGCGCGTACACTTTCCAGTGCAGCGACAGGCCGTTCACCCGCCACGCGCGCAATGGATCGCCGATTTTCGGGTCCTCGATCTTGATGACCTCGGCGCCCTGATCGGCGAGTTGTAGGCTCACCATGTTGCCGGCGACGAGGCGGGACAGGTCCACCACCCGGATGCCATCCAGTGGCGCGGGTGCGGTCGGGTCGAATGCGATGCGCGGAATCATGGTATTCTTGGGCCTGCTCTTTTGGACCACCCATTGTCATGGCACGCGGGTGCGATCCGCAAGGGCCGGGCCGAACAAAGGCGGGGCCTCGGTCCGCCTGACCAAGGCCCCGCATTGTCTTCCGGCGCTACAGGCTATCCACCGATCCCATTGATTCCGCTGCTGGGAAGTAACGGAACCCTTCGCCTTGCTTATCGACGTGTCCAATGCCCGGCCAGGCAAAGTGATAGGCCAGCAGCGGGATATGGTTGGTTGCCAGCATCGTCAGCATGCGCACCCGGCTTTCCGCCGACTGCACCGGATCGGTGTCGAAGGCGAACTGGGTACGCGGACGTTCCAGCAGCAGCACCGGGTGATGCGCCAGATCGCCGATATAGCATAATTGCTTGCCGCCGGATTCGATCATGAAGATCGTGTGGCTGACGGTGTGTCCGTGGGCCGCCAGGGCGGTGACGCCGGGCAGGATCTGTTCATTATCCTTATAAAAATGAATACTGTCCTTTACCGGCAGCAGGTTGTTGCGTGCCTGGTCCAGGAAGTGAGGCCGAGCGGGGTAGTTAGGGGGAATTTTGGAGTCGTCGGTCCAGTAGTTGAAGTCGGCCTCACCGATAAAATACTGCGCATTCGGAAAGTTGCGCTTTCCATTCGCGCCGATCAGGCCGCCGCAATGGTCGATATGGGCGTGGCTCATGACGATGGCGTCCACATTGGCCGGATCGATATCAGCCTGCCGCAATGTTGCCAGCATTTTGCCGGTGGAGGCACCGAACAGCGTGTCGCCGCCCATACCGGTGTCGAACAGGACGACGCGGTCGCCGAAGTTCACCACCAGGATGTTCTGCTCCAGCACGGCGTTGGTGGTGCCCAGAAAGTTACTTTTCAGTTCGCGCGCGATTTCTGCCTTATCGATATTCAGAAATGCGGCATTGGGGTCACCGAGCGGAAGCTGGCCGTCGGAGACGACGGTGCACTCGGCGGTTCCCAGTTTGAACCGGTAGAAGTAGGGGGCCTGCGGCTGGCCCATCGGCATCTTCGCCTGTAGGCGGCCGGGCAGGGTCGATGCGGCGATACCGGCGCCGGCGGCCGTCAACAACTGACGGCGCGTGGTAGGAATAAACGAGTTCATGGTCGGTTTCCTCCTGAGTCTTATTTATAAACGATACGAAACGGTATGTCGCCGGATCGTCCGCCCGCGAACAATGCGTCGGGGCGATCGATGCTGTCCATCACATTGCGGGGATCGCGAGCCGGCGGTCATCGATCAGACCTGGAATTTGCGGAACTCAGGTTTGCGCTTTTCGTTGAAAGCCCGGACACCTTCGCGGGATTCTTCGCTGGCGTAATACATACTCACCGCCTGCATTCCCATTCCCCCGATGCCGCGGATATTGTCCGAATCCGCATTGAACGAACGTTTCGCGATAGTAATCGCCGTCGGGCTGCGTTCCATGATTTCCGCGCACCACCTGGCCACCTCGGCATCAAGCTGGTCGTGCGGCACCACGGTGTTGACCAGCCCCATGGCCAGTGCCTCGGCGGCGGTGTAGCGGCGACACAGATACCAGATCTCGCGGGCTTTCTTCTCGCCCACGATGCGAGCGAGGTAGGCCGTGCCAAAGCCCGGATCGACCGAACCGACTTTCGGACCGACCTGGCCGAAGATCGCTTTCTCCGATGCGATGGTCAGGTCGCACAGGGTTGCCAGCACGTTGCCGCCGCCGATCGCATAGCCTTGCACGCGCGCGATCACCGGCTTTGGCACGTCGCGGATCAACCCGTGCAAATCCTCGATCGGCAGGCCGATCATGCCGCGCCCGTCATACTGCCCCTCATGCGCCGACTGGTCCCCGCCCGTGCAAAACGCTCGGTCGCCAGCCCCTGCCAGCACGATGACGCCGATGGATTTGTCCCAGCCGGCCTTGCCGAAAGCATGGATCAGTTCTTCGCAGGTCTGACCGCGGAAAGCGTTCATGACGGCGGGACGGTTGATGGTGATACGCGCGACGCCGGCTTCAATGTCGAGCAAAATGTCTTCGTATTGCATTGGGTTTTTTCCTTCAACCGGCCATCGTCAGGCCGCCGGATACGCTGATGACCTGGCCGGTGATGAAGGCCGCATCGTCACTGGACAGGAACAGTATGGCGCCGGCCAGATCCTCCGGCTCACCAATCCGGCCCATCGGGATCGCTCGGCGGAACGCTTCGTCCAGCTTGTCGGGATTGCCGGCGCCCTTCTTGAAGTCCGCGAACAGGGCGGTGTTGGTGGCACCCGGACAGACGACGTTGACGCTGATGCGGTGGCGCGCGTGTTCCCGCGCCAGGGTTTTGGAGAAGCCGATGATGCCGGCTTTGCAGGCGGCATAGACGGCTTCCCCCGAAGACCCCACGCGGGCGGCGTCGGACGCGATGTTGACAATCCGTCCGCCGCCGCGTGCGATCATGCCGGGCAGCACGGCGTGGTGCATATTCAGTGCACCGATCAGGTTGATCGAGATCAGCTTCTGCCATTCGGCTGGCGTGCTGTCCTTGAACAGGCGAAACACGTCCCAGCCCGCATTGTTGACCAGGATATCGATGCGGCCATAGACGGATTCGACTCCGGCGACGGCCTTGGCCACCGCGTCGTGATCGGTGATGTCGCAGGCAACGCTGATCGCGGCGCCGCCGGCGGCGACGATGGCGGCGGCCACACGTTCCGCCGCCGTTGCATCGATGTCGAAGACAGCGACCGTGGTTCCGGCCGCGGCAAATCGCCGGCATGTGGCGCCACCGATTCCACCGCCGCCGCCGGTCACGATGGCGATTTTATCCTTCAGACCGAGCATTGGCTGTCTCCCGCATCAACTTATCGTTATTATACCGGTTCGATCGGCATCCTCGCGATGCTTAGCCATGCCACGGGGGCGCCTGCCGCCTCGGCCGCCTGCGCCGCCGGCAGCGAAACGTCCCAGTCCGCGGCGATGAACCGCCGGCCACTGACGCTGGCCGCCGCGTCGGACACCAGCCAAAGCAGCGGCGGCAGCATGATCTCCGGCCGCAGCATCTTGGACCGGTCGCCGGCGTCACCCACCAGAGGCGTATCGGTGACCCCGCCCGGCACCAAAACATTGGACGTAACCGCGGTGCCGGCAAGGTCCGCCGCCAGCACGGCCATGGCGGATTCCGCCGCGGCCTTGCTGGACCCATAAAGCAGGTAACCCTCGCGCACCATCGTCCCCAGGCTGGTGGTGACAGTGATGATCCGGCCGCTGTTCGCCTTCAGCATGTGCGGCAGCACGGCCCGAGCCATCAGGATCGGCGCCGTCGCATTGACGGTCAAAAAACGATTCCATTGTTCAGGCGTTACTTCCCAGAACCGGATCGGCTTGCGGCGCTGGTCGTCGCGGATCGCCGCCTGGCCGATGCCGGCGTTGTTGATCAGGACGTCGATGCGGCCAAATGCGCTAATTGTTTCGGCCACGATGGTGTCGAACGACATCGGCAGCGACAGATCGGCGGCGACCGGTTTGATCGGCGCCGGCAACGTGGCCAAAGCGGTTGCGTTGCGGTCCACCGCGACGACGTCGAACCCCGCTTCGGACAGGCCAAGGGCCATGGCGCGTCCCATGCCGCTGGCGGCGCCGGTGACGATGGCGGTTTTTCTGGATGTTGGCATTGTTTATTCCTCCCGTTCGCCACTGTGGGGCGAAAGCGACCTGATGCCAAATCGCCGCGCGTAGGGACCTTAGCTAACCGCCAGGCGGGTCGTTCGATAGATCGCGGCTAACGGCAAGGTCAGTCCAATACTGTCCAGCACCAAATCGCCGGCCTCGATCACCGTCGCTGTCGCCGGCCACGCGCCATCGTTGCCGCGCCGTAACAGCTCCGCGCGGACCGCCGTGCTGCTGAGAATAAGGATTTCCCGCAGGCCGGGGATGGTGGTGAACGACCAGATGTTCTGCCAGGTCTCGGCGCGGTTGGACGGAGACAGGATTTCAACGATCAGCACCGGGTTGCTGACGGCGTATTCCTCGGTTTCGTAGCGCGTGCAGGTGACCGCGAGGTCGGGAATGCGGAAATTCTCGTTGGCGCGCACGCGGGGCACGATCCCGGGTGTGGTGATCACCGAACAGGGGTTGCCGGGGACATCCAGGTGGTTGGCGATCAGAGACCCAAGTTCACTCTGGATGGCGCCGTGGGTTCGGCTGGTAGGCGTCGTGGGGACGGGATCGCCATCGAGAAGCTGCCAAAGTCGCCCATCCG
>JAYUEJ010000024.1:0-2678 GCA_043739265.1 Rhodopila sp.
GGCGCCAGCACGGCATCGTAAAGCGCGGTGGTGTAAGGGTTCATCCACGCCTTATCGCTTATAGGCCGAAGGTTGCGCCACTGTGCCTGTTGACCCGACGCCCGATGGGAGCGGAGATGTTCGGGACCATGGCGATAGACGCGCGTCCCGGGGCTGGTCAAATCCACCGCCGGTGCCAACATGGATATAATGCCGCACCCCGAAACCTGGCTGAAAGTTTTGCCCGACGGCCTGTATTGCGAGCCGGGCGGGTTCTTCATCGACCCGCTGCGGGCGGTGGACCGAGCGGTGATCACGCATGGACACTCGGATCATGCGCGGCCGGGGCATCGGGCGGTGCTGGCGACGGCGGACACGCTGGCGGTGATGCGGGCGCGCCTGGGTGAGGGCAACGCCGGTGTCAGCCAGCAGGCGCTGGGGTGGCACGAGCCGATCGCCCTGGGTGAGGTTCGCGTGTGGCTCAGTCCCGCCGGGCATGTGCTGGGCAGCGCGCAGGTGGCGATGGAGTATCAAGGGTCTCGGGCAGTGGTCAGCGGCGACTACAAGCGGGTGGCCGATCCGACATGCGCGGCGTTCGAACCGGTGCCATGCGATGTGTTCGTTACTGAGGCGACGTTCGCATTACCGGTGTTCGTGCATCCAAATCCGGCGCATGAAATCCAACGGTTGCTGAACAGCGTGGCGCTGTTTCCGGATCGCACCCATGTGGTGGGGTGTTACGCCCTGGGAAAATGCCAGCGGCTGATCGCGCTGTTGCGGCAGGCCGGATGGGATGGGCCGATTTGGCTGCATGGCGCGCTGGCCTCGATGTGTGAGGTGTATCGGCAGCGTGGCGTCGAACTGGGCGATCTGCGGCCGGCGACGGTCGCGGCGAAATCGGCGCTGGTCGGTGCCATCGTCCTGGCACCCCCCAGTGCGATCGCCGACCGCTGGGCTCGGCGGTTGGAGGACCCGGTGGTGGCGCTGGCCTCGGGCTGGATGCGGGTACGGCAGCGGGCCAGGTCGCGGGGTGTCGAACTGCCGCTGGTGATTTCCGACCATGCCGACTGGAACGAGTTGAATACCACACTGGATGAGGTCGGGGCGCCGGAGGTTTGGGTGACGCATGGGCGCGAGGAGGCATTGATCCATGCGGCGGCGGGGCGCGGTATCCGCGGTCGCGCGCTGCGGCTGGTGGGGTATGGCGACGAGGACGAGTCCGAAACGATTGAGGTGGCGTAACATGATTGAACCATTGGCCGTTATATTTGACGACGACGGGACGATCCCGAATTCGCGCTTGCCGCTGCTGGTTTATCGTGACGCGGTGCCGGCGGACGCGGCGGGGATCGAGCGTCTGTTCGCGGCCAATCACTGGCCCCCGGCGTGGCGCGGCGGCGTGCATCCGTTCCACCATTTCCACAGCACCGCGCACGAGGTTCTGGGTGTGGCGCGTGGCGAGGCGGCCGTGCTGTTCGGCGGCCCCGGCGGGACGGTGTTGACGGTGCGGGCGGGCGATGTCGTGGTGATTCCGGCTGGGGTTGCGCACTGCAACCAGGGTCAGTCGGACGACCTGCTGATTGTCGGCGCCTATCCCGACAACGGACCAAGGCCGGACCTGCGGCGGGGGAAGCCGGCGGAACACGATGCGGCCCGGCGAGCGGTTGGCGCGGTGAAGCTGCCCCCGGCCGATCCTGTAGAGGGCGTCGGTGGGGCGTTGGACGACCTATGGCGTTGATCGTTGGATTACCCTCCTTCATGATTGGATGCGTCAGGATTGGCGCTCTGAAATCGCTTCGGGGAATGCTGTTCGGCCGGCCAGGGCGCGGCTTTTCGTGCCTCTTTTCAGGCTGACGGCGGTGGCCGCGGCTTTGCCCAATTTAGATCGCCAGGTGCCGATATTTCGCGCCGCCCCGCCCCGGCGCGTGGGTCCGAATCGCATGATCCGGATAGGATGGAAGCCGCAAAATCCGAGGACTTGATGGCGCCATCTGCGAGCGACCGGATCGCCGTAAATCAGGCGCAGATACCAGGGCGGGGTGTCCATCGTCACAATCACATCGGCCGTCCGGCCAACCAGTAGCCGGTCCCAGAACGGGCTGCCTCGGCGATATCGGAACGCGAATCCGGGCAGCAGAATGCGGTCGAGCAGTCCTTTCAGCAGCATCGGCTCGCCTCCCCACCAAAGCGGAAATCCGACGACGAGATGATCGCACGCGTCAAGCGCGGCGCCGACCCGTTCCAGATCGGGTTCCCATGACTGGTCAGCGCTATACCCGTGCCGCAGGTTCGGGTCGAAGGCGAGGTCGCGAACCGCGATCCGTTCCACGGTGGTTCCGGGCGGAAGCGAAGCCGCATAATGATCCAATAGGGCGCCGATCAGGCGCCCCGCGGTTGGATGTCCGTCAATGATCAGCGTATGCAAGGCCAGCTCCTGAACCATTGGTTCGCCAACAAGCGGAGCGGGATGCGATCCCGCACGACCGTTTCCTATCAGTTACGTACACCTGTATATGGATACTGCAATTCCCCCGACGCGGTTTATTTCGACCAGCCTAGCGCTGTTTCGATACGCAGCGTAAGGGCCGGCTACCTCGGGGGCAGGGCAATCGGGTGAATAACAAAGCAGCAACGCCAGGTCGCGAAGGCGCGAAAAAGGGCCGCCAAGGTGTCAGGGCGATTAAACTTTGGCGGTTCGG
>JAYUEJ010000025.1:0-8033 GCA_043739265.1 Rhodopila sp.
CGTGCGGCCAGTATATTCGCGGCGGAAAATCCCCCGCGCCTGCAACAGCGGCACCACCTGATCCACGAAATCGGTCACACTGCCGGGGTTGATCGTCGGACTCAGATTGAACCCCGCGCAACCGGTTTCCCGCCAGATCGCCTCGATCCGGTCCGCCACCTGCTCCGGCGTGCCGATAATCTGCGGGATCGCCACCGATAGCGCCCACCTTGACGCAGCCTCCCGCAACGTCACGGGCTTGCCGTCCACACTGCTCGCGGTCGCCGCCAGCAACCTGCGGGACGCCTGGCTGTCGATCCCCGCCAGCGAATCGTCCGGGTCGAACTGGCTCAGGTCAGCCCCCAGCACGCCCGAAAGCCGAGCCAGGATGGCGTCGAGGGGTATGCGCTCGATCATGGCTTCGGCACGCTGCGCGGCTTCTTGTTCGGTGCCGCCAAGAATCGGTTGCAGCCCATAAAGAACCGTCAGATCCCGATCGATGCCGGCCGTCGTGGCTGCCTCCCGCAACGCCGCGGACGCCTTTTTCATGCCCGCGACATGCGGCTGGATGCCGAAAATCACCTCCGCATGTTTGATCGCGAACTGCATCCCCCGCCCCGACGATCCGGCCTGAATCAACAGCGGCCGACCGCCCGGTTCGGGCAGAACCGGACCGACCGCTTTGCAGCGCAGATACTGTCCCACAAAATCGACCGGCTTGATCCGGTCGGGGTTGGCGAACCTGGGCGTCGTCGCGTCCTTCTCGATCGCGTCCGCCGGCACGCTGTCCCACAGCCGGTAGCAAATCTCCATGAACTCATCGGCGTAGTCATACCGCTCATCATGGTTTAATCCCGCCGCATTGCCGTTCGCGTCGTGTTCGGCCTTGCTGAAGCCGGTGACGATATTCCAGGCGACCCGGCCACGGGACAGATAGTTCAGCGTGGACATCCGGCGAGTCGCCAGATACGGCGTCGTGCCGGTCGTTGACAGCGTGACGCCAAACCCCAGCCGTTCGGTCGCGGCGGCCATCACCGCGATCAACGGCATCGGATCGTGGTTCGGCCACGACACGCCATACTGCACCGATGGCACGCTGCTTCCCCGATATACACTATGCGTCGCCGGACTGTCGGCGAAGAACACGGCGTCGAAACAACCACGTTCCAGCGTGCGGGCCATATCTTGCCAGTAACCAAAATCCGACAGACCTGCGAGTTGCTGGTCAGCCGGATCGGCCCAGCTCAGCAGCGTGTGGGTGCTGGCGCTATGGATCAGCATCTGCATCAGGTGCATCTGTGCGGCCACGATAAAACTACCGTTCTTAGCGGATCAGCGAATTGATCCAGTCCTCGCCCAGACCCACCGTCCGGCAGTGCTTCGCGTAATTCTCGATCCGGATGAACACGTCCTCATAACCATCGGCGACACCGTCGGCATCGACATAAACCAGCGGTCCGAAGACATGGAACACCGCCGTCATGCTACCCGGATCGGGATGGATATAAAGCGTGTGGATATGCCCGGCGGGTTCATAGACAAAGCTGCCGGCGCGGGCCACCCAATCATGTTCGCGGTAACCCCAGCCGCCGTCCAGGGTCCACGCGGTCACCGGTGCAGCGTGGCGATGGCGCTGGACCGTGCCGGCCCCCTTGGCCCGCAGAATACTGACCCACGAACCATGCGTCCGATCGAACATCAGCGGCCGCGCGTGACCGATCGTGCCCACCGGCATCCACGTATTGTCATGCTTCAGGGTGTCAGCCTGAAACATCTCCTGAACCGCCCAGGGCGACGGGGAAATTTGGATCATGTGCTTGGTTCCTTGTATTATCCGTTAACCAGCGGGCAGCCGCCTTCGGACATCGGCCGCCAGGCCTGCTCAGGCCCGATCGTGGCGCGAAGGGTGTAGAGATCGAACTCGCTCTTGCTGTCCGCCGGCTTCTTCACCTCAAACAAATACACGTCGCTGACCACGCGGCCGTCTTCGCGGATACGGGCGTTATTCAGCACGTCGTCGTCAATCGGGATCTGCTTCATCCGCGCGACCGTGGCGCGACCGGACGCCTTCGCTGCCTCGGGACCCAGTGCCGCCACCGCCTTCAGATAATGCAACGTCGCCGAATAGGCCCCCGCCTGCCCCATGTTGGGCGGCTTGCCGCCGGTGCGCGCCGTGATCCGTTTGCTGAACGCTCGGCTGCGGTCGTTGACATCCCAGTAGAACGTTTCCGTCAGTTGCAGCCCCTGCGCGGTTTCCAGCCCAAGCGCATGCACATCCTGCCAATGCATGATCAGCGTGGCGATCTTCTGGCTGCCCTGGCCGATGCCGATCTCCGCCGCCTGCTTGATGCAGCTCAGCAGGTCCTGCCCGGCGAGTGCCAGCGCCACCACCTTGGCGCCGGACACCCTGGCACTGAGCAAGGCCGAAGCGTAATCGGAGGTGCCGAGCGGCAGTGACGTCTCGCCCAGGATCTTGCCGCCCTTGGCGAGAACGATCGCCGCGGTGTCATCCGTCAGGCTTTTGCCGAACACGTAGTCGGAGCGGATGAAATACCAGGTGTCGCCACCTTGCGCGGTCAGCGCGGTGCCCATCACCCGGGCCAGTTCCGCCGTGTCGAAGGTCCAGTGCGTGACGTTGGGTGAGCATTGCTTGCCGCTCAGCACAGCAGACCCGACGTTGTTGGCCAGCATCACCTTGTCACGTTCGCGCACCATGGTGTTGACCGCGAGCGCGATGGCGGAATTGTTGAATTCCATCAGCACATCGACGCCATCGTCCAACCATTGGCGAGCAATCGCCGAACCGATGTCGGGCTTATTCTGATGATCGGCCACCAACAGCTCGACATTCAATCCATGCTTTGCGGCCATTTCTTCGATCGCCTGTCGCGCGCAGGCGATCGAACCCGCACCGCCAAGAAAGCTATACGGGCCGGAGCCATCCTGTAGCGAACCGATTTTGATGACCGGCGCTTTCCCCTGCGCCCGGGCTCGGCCGATCAGCGGAAGACTGGCGGCGGCCAGAAAATTGCGGCGTAGTAACATTCCAAATCTCCGGATCAGCCCGTCAGGCGGGCTATGTCTGTCTCGGTGAACCCGTGTTCGCGCAATACTTCCGCCGTGTGCTCGCCCAGGCGGGGCGGCAGGCGGCGGATTTCGGGGGGGGAGGCCGGCATTTCGATCGGGATCGCCGGGAATCGCATGGCCCCCTCGGTCGGATGCTCGTGCATCTGCCAAAACCCGGTCGCGACCAGATGCGGGTCGTCCAGCAGGTCCTCCAGGGTGTTCAGCACGGCATGCGGGATGTCGGTCTTGCCCAGCAACGCCAGCCACTCGGCATTGGTGTGACGTTGCGTCAGTTCGGCCAATTCGTCCCACACCCGCTTGATATTCGCCTGCCGTCCCTTGTTCGTCGCGAAGCCGGGGTCGGCAGCAAGATCGGGCCGGCCAATGACTTCGAAAAACCGTTTCCAGTGAGCATCGACATAGGGAAGGAAGCACAGAAATCCATCGCGCGTGCGATAGGGCCGGCGCATCGCCTGACGGACCGGGTCATAGCCCATCGCACCCTGCCGAGGTTCAAACACCGCGCCGCCCAGATGCTCCTGCATCGTGAAGGCCACGATGGTTTCCATCATCGGAACGCTGACAGCCTGGGCCTGTCCGGTGCGCTCGCGATGAAACAGCGCCAGCACGATGGCGTAGGCGGCATGCACCCCGGTGATCTTGTCGGCGATGATCGACGGCACATAGCGCGGTTCTTCGGACACGATGGTCTGCAGCATCGCGAGGCCCGACAGTGCCTGGATGATGTCGTCATAGGCTGGCTTCCCGCCATACGGCCCGTCGTCGCGGAACCCCTTCACATGGCAGGTGATCAGCTTCGGATTGACCGACGCCAGCGTGTCCGGCGACAGCCCGATACGCGCCGCCGCGCTGCTGCGGATCGAATGCAGCAGCACGTCGCTGCGCGCGGCGAGCCGGTGTAGCGCCGCCTGCCCGTCCGCCGTCTTCAGGTCCAGCACCACACTGCGTTTGTTGCGATTGTTGGCGAGGAACAGCGCGCCCATCCCTTCGGACCGGCGCGGACCGATGGAGCGAGTGATGTCGCCCTCCGGCGCTTCGATCTTGATGACGTCGGCACCCATGTCGCCCAGATACTGGCCGGCCATCGGTCCCAGGATGACCGAGGAGATGTCGAGGACGGTAATCCCGTGCAGCGGTCCCATATCAACGTTTCCGTTTCGCATTGTTGGGCAGCATCGAACGCGCAATGATCTGCTTCATGGTTTCAACGCTGCCGCCGCCGATGCGCCCCATGCGGGCGTCCACGAAGGCGCGGGAGATGGGGTATTCCGTCATATAGCCCCAGCCGCCGAAGAATTGCAGACACTGGTCCATCACCTTGCCCTGCAATTCGGCGGTCACCAGTTTCAGGATCGCCGCATCCACCGCATCCAGTTCGTTGCGCAGATGCAGCTCTATGCAACGGTCCAGGAACACCCGCTGCATTGTCAGATCGGCCTTCATTTCCGCCAGTTTGAACTGGGTGTTCTGAAAATCCGCCAGCGTCTGGCCGAACATTTCGCGTTGCGTGGCGTAATCCACCGTCCACTCCAGCGCCGCCTCGGACGACGCGATCGCCCGGATTGCCTGCACCAGACGTTCCTGTGCCAGTTCTTTCATGAGCTGGTAGAAGCCACGCCCTTCCTCACCCAGAAGGTTCGAGACCGGGACGCGCATGTCGGAAAAGAACAGTTCGGCGGTGTCCTGTGCCTTGCAGCCGATCTTGTCCAGCATGCGGCCACGCTGGAAGCCGGGGCGATCGGTTTCCACCAAAATCAGGCTGACACCGCGCACGCCGGCCGCCGGGTCGGTCTTGCAGGCCAGCACCAGCAGATCGGCGCTATGTCCGCCCGTAATGAACACCTTTTGGCCGTTGATGACGTAGTCGTCGCCGTCACGCCGCGCGGTGGTCCGCATCCCGGCCAGATCGCTGCCGCCGGACGGTTCGCTCATGCCCAGCGAAACCACCACTTCGCCCGTTGCCATCGGCGGCAACCAGCGGCGTTTCTGCGCTTCCGTCCCGAAATGCACCAGGTAAGGCGACACGACTTCGGACTGCAAATAGAACGTTGGACCGGTGGCGCCGGCACGCGCCATCTCCTCAATCATAATCGCACCGAACAGAAAATCGCCACCCGCGCCGCCATATTCTTCCGGCACGCCAGTACACAGCAAACCAAGCGCGCCGGCCTTGTGCCAGACGGAACGCGGGACGATCCCGGCTTTCTCCCATTCGGCGTGATGCGGCGTAATCTCGGCGGCGATGAAGCGACGAACCTGATCGCGGAACAGGTCGTGTTCCGGGCTAAACAAAGTGCGCGGGATCATGCTGCGGCCATCGTCGCGAGACGGTCGATTGTCGCAATATATTCGTTTTGAAGTTGATACATCAGTTCCCGCACCGAGGTTTCGCCGGTCATCGTTCCCACCACCTGACCCGCCGGAATCGAACAAAGGTCCGCCCGCTCGGCACGAACAATCCGGGCGTGCGCCTCATTATACAGAATACCCTGCAGCGGCGGCAGCAGGTACTCGGGGGCGCCCGGCTGCTCCCACGCTTCCGACATGCGGCTTTTGGTCAGACGCACGGTCTTGCCGGTGCGGACGCGACGGCGCACGGCATTGTCCGTGCTGGTGTCGAACAGCACCTGCTTTTCGAACGGTGTCAGTTCGCTCTCACGCGTTCCCAGCCAGATCGTGCCGCACCAGACGCCTTGGGCACCCAGCGCCAGCGCGGCGGCGATTTGGCTGCCGCGGCAGATACCGCCGGCCGCCAGCACCGGCACGTCCGGCGGGCAGACATCGACCACCTGCGGCACCAGGACCAACGTGGAGATTTCGCCGGTATGGCCGCCGGCTTCGGTTCCTTGCGCAACGATCAACTGCACGCCGGCTTTCAATTGCCGGACGGCGTGGGCGGGCTTGCCGCACAACGCGCCCAGCAGGATGTCGCGCTGGCGCAGTTCCGAAACGATATCCTCGGGCGGCGCCCCCAGCGCGCTGACCAGCAGTTTGACCTGCGGATGGCGCAGGACCACCTGCACAAGTTGCCTGGCGCCGTCGGGCGTCATAGCGCCGCGACCCTCGACGATGTCCTTGTGGATGCGCGCTTTTTCATCGGGCGGCAGGTCTGGAACGCCCTCGGCTTCCAGCAGGCGGGCCATGAAAGCGCGGTGCGTTTCGGGGATCAACAGGGCGGGGTCACCGGACGACGCCTCTGCCTCATGGTCGTATTTCGTTGGGATCAGCACATCGACGCCGTACGGCCGGCCGCCGACATGGTCGTCGATCCAGCGCAATTCGGCCTCCAGTTGGTCGGGTGCGAAGGTGGCCGCACCCAACACGCCGAACCCGCCGGCCTTGGTTACCTCCACCACCACGTCGCGGCAGTGGGAGAATGCGAAGATCGGAACCTCGCAACCCAGTCTTTCGGCGATTTGAGTCCGCAACGGAACCTCCTTCAGGCGTGGATCAGCTTGCAGCCGCTAGTAGCGAGCGGCGCATAAAGCCCATCTGCTGGCAACGTGCTTTGGATCGAGCATGTGTCCCATGGCCCCTTGGACGCAGCGGGTTGTTTCACCTGCAACAACAACATGTCCCGCATCACCTGGCCATCGGCGCGGATCGTTGACCGTGCGAACAGCGTGTCTTCGATCGGGGTTGTCTTCATGTGCGCGACCACGGCGCGACCATCCTGCCTGCTGCCGATGCCCAGTGCCGCGACGGATTTAAGGTAGTGCAGCGCCCCGGAATAGGCCGCTGCGCATTCCTTGTTGGGGCGCCGGTTGGCGACCTTAGCCTCCAGACGATCCGAGAATGCGCGTGTGCCGTCGTTGCGGTCCCAGTAGAACGGCGTGGACCAATAAATCCCCTGCGCCACATCCAGCCCGATCGCCCGAATGGTGCTGTCGCCAAGGAACGGCACCGCCAGGATCGTGCCTTTTCCGATCAGACCGAACTCGTGCGCCTGCTTGATGGTATCGCTGGCTTCAGTGCCGGCGCTGCAGATGCAGATGACCTTCGCACCGCTGGCCCGCGCGGCCAGCAGATAACTGGAGTAATCGCCCGACGATGGAAATGGATGTGCCACGCTGCCAAGCACCTTGCCGCCGGCCGCCGCGACCACCGGCGTGGCGTCGGCCACCATCGACCGGCCCAACGCGTAGTCGGGAAAGATAAAGAACCACGTGTCGCCGCCGCGCTGCAGGATCGCCTTCACCAGCGACGCCGCGAGGCAATACGTGCCCGGTGCGAAATGCACATGGTTCGGTCCGCAGGACGCGCGCGTCAGATCGCTTGTGGCCGGCGATGTCATCAGGCCGACCTTGTTTTTTTCCTCAAGTGCCGGCACCAAACCGAGGGCCAGCGTCGATAACGGCATATCGATAAGGGCATCGACACCGTCCTTGTCCATCCAGCCGCGCGCGATCATCTGGCCGATGTCCGGTTTCAGGTTGAAGTCGGACACCACCAGCTCGACCGCGATGTCGGGGTGCAGGCGATGAAAGTCCTCGATCGCAAGATTGACCGATCCGACAACGCCCTTGCCGACCAAATCCGCGTACGGGCCGTTCAAGTCAGTCAGGCAACCGATGCGGATCGCCGCCTCACTCGCTCGGCTCCGGTTGACGAACGGCGGCGCGGACAGAGCTGCGACGCCGGAAACGGCCAGTAGCGATCGACGGCTGATCGTGTTTGGCATCGGCGGTTACCCCCTTGGCGCGGTCTTTTGCAGCGCCCTATCCGATGGTATATTAAAATTACTCGTCGGAAAGCAAGCGAGCCGGGTGAAATTTCGCACGCGTGCGATCCAATATCCTCGGCCTATCGGGCGTTAATTGCGCTGTTCAGAGGGTGGAAAAGTAAATTTTTCTACAAATCGGACCGAAAATTGACCATGGCCTCCACCACCAGCACCCGTCATCTCGGTGTCCGGGACGAAGTGGTGACGCTCCTGCGTGCCCGCACCATCGCCGCCGCCGTCGAAC